>CAYGHQ010000043.1:0-8719 GCA_964349845.1 uncultured Candidatus Saccharibacteria bacterium | reverse complement strand
CTTTAATCTCCCTTCTTGATCGTTTTGCGATTTTAAAGATTTTAGAGATAGTTGCTCTTTGCAAAGAATTTCCTTTTTTCTTGAAAGTCCCCTATTGTATCCTCCCAATCCCCCGTCTTTCCTGATTACCCGATGGCAGGGAATATTCGGATTGTAATTTTTGGAAAGAATATTACCGACGGCGCGGGAAGCCCCGAGGCTTCCCGCGCGAAAAGCCACCTCTCCATAAGAAAGAGTTTTTCCGCGGGGAATTTCCGCCACAATACTAAAAACCTTTTCTTTAAAAGTTTGCATTTTAATTTGTCTGTGGACATCCGATGTCCACAGACTTCTAAAGTTTGTGGAATTCGGAAGTCCACAGACCTTAATCTTACTGTTTCTTGCTTATAGGAACTTTTACTGGACTTTTAACCGCCTTATTTTTGAGAACAATCTCCCGAAACGACAGACCGGCATTTTCCCTGTAATTGCAATATTCGCATTCTTGATTGGCATTAGGAATATTATCGGAAATCAAGCATTTCTTCATATTTAAAAGAGTTTCCGATACCCAGCTATCATCCCCTTTGTGGGGAATAATACTCATTTCAAATTCCAGCTTGCCGTCAAAAGAAGGGCGATTTTTGGCGGCGTTGGCAAAAACAAAATAGCCCGTGTCCGAAACCTTGAAAGACAAATGCCTAAAAATCCACTGGTAAATTTCCATTTGCCTTTTGTATCCGGCTTTCCATTCGTCTTCCAAGCTTATTTCCTTGCTGGTGCTGGTCGCTTTATAATCCACAATCATAAGTTCGGCATTTTTGTTTATCCAAATATCGTCAACCAATCCGTCCACAATTAAGTTACCCTCTTCAAAAAGTACCTTGGCACCCGTATAGCGATGAGCGTCATCTCTCCATATAGGAAGATCTTTATGATCAAAAGGAACAGCATCAATACCATATCTTTTCATGAGCTCGTGGCTCTCCCCTTTTTTGCGGAGCAAATCAAATTCATTTTTCAAAAGAAAATCCACGGCGGAATTCAAAGTAAAAGCGGGAAAACTCGGCCTCTTAACGCCAAGCCTAGCGTCCAGATAAAAGCACCTTTCGCACTGGATAAACAAATCTATTTTAGACCGGCTGACCTTGAAAGGATCCTTGGAAGAAGGATCAAAGATGCCCCATGTTTTTCGCGCTTTATAAAATTTGGACATTATTTAACAAACAACCTACAACTGACAACTGACAACTTTTGCGGATTTTGGCCTTCGGCCAAAATCCGCCGTTGTTAGTTCCCGGTTGTTGGTTGTAAGTGGTTATCCTGTCGGACACAGCACATTGCTCTCCTCAATTATCTTTTCCATCCTCTCTCCGCTTATTCCAAGTTCCTTAAAAATATCCGCTTGGCTCCTTACCGATTTGCATAACACTACGCCTTTTTCCAGCAAAGTTCTTTTTTCCAATCCGCTTAAAGAGTCAAGACAGGTTATGGGGTGCAAGCCGGTTTCCAGAATCATGTCGTGAAGATTGCCGTTCCATGGATAATTCCATCCCAAAATATTCACTCCGGCGCATTCGGCATATTGGATAGCCTTGTCGGTAAATTTTGTATTCGTAATAAGCCACCCTTCATCTAGTTTTCTTTTTTTGCCAAAATCAAACTCTGCCTCTTTAAGATCGTCATAGCGGGCTTTGACGTAAAGAGCCACTTTAAGATCGGATTTTAAATTGGCCTCATTATGGAATTTCGCCTCGGCCATAATGAGTTTTTGATCATTCCACGCGACAATATCTATTTCATGCTCCACGCAATGGCCTTTTACCATCTTGTCTATTTCCGTATTTAATCCCCGCGATTTGTATATTTCAGCCACGAATTTTTCAAAAGGAAATCCGGAAGGGCCGAGATCAGCCAAGGCGCGCTTCAGCGAATAGCGGACAACCGCTTTTTTCTCCAGTCCGCGAAGCACGTCAAAAGCGCGCCCGTAAATGTCGGACGTAGTCATCCCGCTTTTAAGCTCGCTCTTAATTTTATTTAAAACTTCATCCGCAGATTTTATTGAAGCGCCAGAGCGCTTAAGAGATATCGCGAGCTTCTTTTCATTAAAAGGCTCTTTCGTCCCGTCCGCCTTCACAACCAAAATTTCACTTCCGTAGGTTTCGCTCATAAGGTTAATTATACACTGCTGTTTTTACAAAAATGCCGAGTTATCCACAACCGGTAAAAACATGAAAATAGCATTAATTTAAAAAAGCAATCTTTTATCAGCTATAGCTGATAAAAGATTGCTTTAGAGTCTAGAACTGGTTTCAATAAAAAAGGCTCCCCCAAAGGGTCAAATTTCGCAGCGAGGATTGCAGATTTTTCGGAAGCGTAGATTACTCTCGTGAGGAAAAATAGATTTTAGTCAAAACCCCCCGATGCAACATCGGGGATTTTTAATAAAAAAATAACTCCCGTTTTTGTTTTTTTTCGGAAAAAAACAAAAACGGGAGTTATTTTTTTGCAACCCAGTATTTTCCAGTATTCTTCAGCATCCTAGTATTTTTTGATATTCCAGTATCTTATTTCAGCGATTCAATAGTCACCTTGAAAAAAGGCTGTCTGTGCCCGTATTTCTTGAAATAGCGGGATTTCTGCTTGTAGTGGATTACGTCTATTTTGGGAGATCGGCCGATTTCAGAAATCGTCCCTTCCACCTTGGCTCCGCTTATGTAAGGGTTTCCGATAGAAGTATTTGCTCCGTCGTCAACAAGAAGAACTTTGTCAAAAACGATTTTATCCCCTTCTTTATGATCGCCGAGAATTTTCTCAATTTTAAGGGAATCACCGACGGAAACTTTATATTGTTTTCCGCCTGTCATTATGACGGCAAATTCGCTTTTTGGGGCGATCTTCTTTTGTGTTTTTTTAGTAAGCACCATGAAATTTAAAACGGATTTAGAATGTATAGAATACTAGCAGATATGCCTAAAAAAGCAAGGTAAACGGCTTGGATATGCTAAAATAGGAAAATGAAAGTTATTGAAGTCATTCCCATATTAAGAGGAATAGGCAAAGACACTCTGTCATATTTTACCGGATCGGAGATTAAAGCCGGGTCCCTTGTCAAAATCCCCTTGCGAAAAAAGATCATTAACGGGATCGTTATTTCCTCCAAGGAGGCTTCGGAAGAGAAAACGGACATCAAGCTCTCCCCCTTTCCCCTGCGGAAAGTTGAGGAATTCAAATCGGAAAAATTTCTTTCTGAAGAATTCATGAAAAGCGCCGAGGAGACGGCAAGATACCACGCGGGAACTTTGGGGAGCGCTCTGGCCCCTCTTCTTCCCAAGGCTGTCCTTGAAAATTTTGACGGAAGCGCTCCCCCCGCGGAAAAAACTTCTCCCTTGAAATCTCCGACGGAGATTTTCGCTTATCAGGCCGGAGACGAGGAGAGGCGAAGCTCATATAAAAGCCTCATCAGGGAGGAATTTGCCAAAAAGCGGTCTGTTTTCATCTCTCTGTCTCACATAGAAGACGCAAAAAGGCTTCACCTAGAATTGAGCAAGGGAGTGGAAGAATATTGCTTTCTCCTGCACTCTTCCTTGCCGAAAAAAAAGCTTTTGGAAAATTGGAACGGGGCGGTTTCTTCCCCGCACCCGGTTCTTGTTCTGGGTACGGGATCATTTTTGGGAATTCCCCGGAGAGACATCAAAACCATAATAATAGAAAAAGAGAACTCCAGGGCGTACAAAAGCCCATGGAGGCCTTTTATTGATTTCCGGATATTTGCCGAAACTTACGCCAAAAATACGGGAGCCCGCCTTATTTTTGCCGACTCTTTTTTGCGGGTAGAAACCGTTTATCGGGCTAAAACGGGCGAATTGATGGAATTTTCCCCCCTTAAATGGAGAACGGCCGACAGGGAAATAAAAGAGATAATCGCGGACATGAAAAAATATAAAATAGAGGGAAAAACATGGAATATTTTCAGCCCGGAAATGGAAGAGCTTATTTCGGAGAACGGAAGAAAGGGCGAAAAACTTTTTATATTCGGAGCGAGGCGCGGACTACAGCCAGCCACCGTCTGCAGAGACTGCGGAAATCTTGTTTATTGCGAAAGATGCGGATCGCCGGCTGTTCTCCATTCAAAAGGCGAAAACGACAAGTTCAATTTTTTCGCTTGCCACAAATGCGGCAGGGAGAGAAGCGCGGCAGAGGTCTGCAAATTCTGCGGAAGCTGGCGGCTTCTTCCTCTCGGGGGCGGGACAGAGCTTATCAAAGAAGAGATCAGGAAAAAATTTTCCGGATTGAAAGTTTTTGAAATAAACAAGGATAAGACAAAGACGGATAAAGAGGCGAAAAAAGAAGCCGAGGCTTTCTTTTCCTCTTCAGGCGGAGTTTTGATAGGAACGGAAATGGCTCTTCCCTATCTTTATCCGGGAGCGGATAATGCCGGAATGATCGGCATTGATTCCCTGTTCGCGGTTCCCGATTTCCGAATTGACGAGAAAATAGTCGAGCTTATAGTCCGCGTCCGGTCTTTTGTCTCAAAAAAATTGGTAATTCAGACCCGCGCTCCGGATCATGAAGTTTTCAAGGCTGTAAAAAACGGAGGCTTGATGAATTTTTATCAGAACGAAATCAGGGCGCGGGGAAAATTCGGCTACCCTCCTTTTAAGGTTTTTATCAAAGCGGAAATCGCCGGAGGGGAAAAAGCCATAGAAAAAGAAACCGGCCGGTTTAAAAAAGAATTTGCCGGAATTCCCTTTGAAGAGCTCCCCCTTCAAAAGGGCGAAGAAAGCAAAAAAGTCCGGAAATCTTTTCTTATCCGGACAGAAAGGCCGGATTGGCCGGACAGGAAAATTCTCGGAAAACTTCTCGCGCTTCCGCCATACTTTACCATCAACGTAAATCCCGACAGCCTGCTTTGACGGACATTTTTTAGTAAGGTATTATTAAAATGCCGGAGAATTCTTCCTTCGGGAAGTCTCCTGTCTTCGGCAGAAAGACTAGCCCCTCTATGGCTTCCTGCGGCTTCTTGGCAGGTAGTCTTTCTTTTTTAATTAAAAAAGATGCTAATCTACGAATAATACTAATTCAACGAATAACTACGAATAAATCCCTCCCCCATAAGAATGGGTACTCCTTACAGGAGCAGTACATCTTTTGGACAATTAAGAAATTGTCTCAAAAGGTCTTGCGAAGCTCCTTAAGGTCGCTTCTCACCCTTTAATAAAGGGAGAATTAATGCAACAAGGTCTTAAATTCCTCCTTTCTTAAAGGAGGTGGTTGGTATTCCAACCGGAGGATTTTATTCGTAGCAATTAGTATCACCTGCCTGCCATCGCACTGCTCTGGCAGTGACGGACAGGTTCACATTATTCGTATATTGGTATGTTTATCTATGATTGTTCAACGCGACAGCAAAATACTCCGCGAGATCGCCAAACCGGTTCCGGTTTCCGAGATTAAATCAAAAAAAATAGCCGGGATAATCCAGGACATGAAAGAAGCGCTGGCTTCGCAGATTGACGGCGTAGCTCTTGCCGCCCCCCAGATCGGAGTTTCCCTCCGTATTTTTGTAGTTTCCGGAAAAATTCTCGGCAGATATATAAAAAGAAAGAAAGGAGAGGAAGAAAGGCCGGAAAAAGAAAAAAGGGCGGATTTGCCTGATATGGTTTTCATCAATCCGGAAATCTTAAAAGCCTCCAAAGACTCGGTTATCGCCGAGGAGGGATGTCTTTCAATCCGCTATGCTTACGGCAAGATGATCCGAGCAAAGAAAGCCACAGTCAGGGCTTATGACGAGCATGGAAAATTATTTGAAAGAGGAGCTAGCGGGCTTTTGGCGCAGATTTTCCAGCACGAAACCGACCACTTGGACGGCAGGCTTTTTACCGACAAAGCCTTTGACGTGGAGGAGATACCGCCCGAAAAATACGCGGAATATTTGAAAAATGGGTATGAAAGAGAAGTAAATCAAACTGCTAAATAACAAAACATAAATTCAAATATTAAAATTCAAAAATCCTCCGTCCATAAGAATGGCCACCTCCTTTAAGAAAGGAGGATTTAAGACCTTGTTGCATCAATTCTCCCTTTCTTAAAGGGAGTGGCCGGTACTCCGGCCGAGGGATTTTACTTGGATTTTGGATTTTAAAAAATGTCCCTTTAGCACAAAAACAATCGCTCCGCCCAAGATAAAATGGTTATTGCAAAAAAAATTAAACTGATATTTTTCGGCACTTCCGAATATTCGGTTATGGTTCTTGATACTCTCAAAGAAGCCGGATACTTGCCGGAACTAATCATAACCACACCAGACAAACCTCAAGGAAGAGGTTTGGTTTTAACGCCTCCACCGGTAAAGATTTGGGCGGAGAAAAATAAAATAAAGTACATTCAACCGGAAACCCTTAAAGATGAAAAAGTGGTTGAAGATACGACAAAAATTGAGCCTGACCTTGGCGTGGCAGTGGCCTATGGAAAAATCATTCCAAAAGAACTGATCAATACGCCCAAGCATGGAATTTTAAACCTTCACGCCTCCCTTCTTCCTAAATATCGAGGGTCATGTCCGATTGAAAACGCCATCTTAAATGACGAAAAAGAAAACGGCTCAACAATAATCAAAATAGACGAGAAGATGGATCATGGGCCGATCATTTCAAAAGTTCCGGTTTCAGTTTCAGATTGGCCGCCAAAATCTTTTGAATTGGGCGAAATTTTAGTGAAAGAAGGAGCGAGAGAACTTGCTCGAATAATTCCTCTTTGGGTAGAAGGAAAAATTAAGCCGGAAATCCAAGATGAGAGCATAGCCACCTACACAAAGAAAATTGCCAAAGAAGACGGTTTGATAGATCTTTCGGGCGATCCATACGAAAACTTTTTGAAAATCCGCGCTTACGACGGCTGGCCAAACGCTTATTTTTTCGCGGAAAGAAGCGGTAAAAAAATCCGGGTAATCATCAAGGACGCGGAATTTAAAAACGGCGAACTAAAAATTATCCGCGTTATTCCCGAGAGCAAAAAAGAAATGAATTATGGCGATTTCCTGAAAGGAAATCGCTAGTTAAAGAAACGCCCGTCGTCCGCGAAGCGGACGACGGGCGTTTCTTTAACTTCTGGATTTTTCGCTATTTTATTTGATGCTCACGCTCTCCACCACTACCGGCGTTTCCGGAACATTTTTCGTCATGCCGTAATCCGTGGTCGGAACTCGGCTAATGGCGTCAACCACATCCATTCCGCCGGAAACTATTCCAAAAATCGTATGCTTGTCCTGAAGATGGGGTTTATCATCCACCAGAATGAAAAATTGGCTTCCGTTTGTGTTTTTTCCGGAATTGGCCATGGCCACAACTCCTCTTGCCATTGCTATATCATTGATTTCGTCCGAAAATTTATATCCCGGCCCTCCCCTGCCGTAAACGGAAGGATCATTTTCTTTAGAAAGAGGGTCGCCTCCCTGGATCATGAAATCCGGAATAACTCGGTGGAATTTTGTCCCGTCATAAAACCCTTTTTCAGCCAGCCGGATGAAATTGTAGACGGTCCGGGGAGCTTTTTCCTTCAAAAATTCAATCTCAATACGCCCCATGGAAGTGTTTATTGTCGCTCCGCGGAGAGTGTAAGCGTAAGAAACGGAGCCTCCGACTGAAAATTCCGATTCCATTTCCTGCGCTCTTTCCGCCGCGTAGACAACAAGGGCTGTAATGATTGAAAAGCCCAAAAGAAACAAAAGCGAAGCTAAAGTTCCAAAACGAAGGTTTCGTATCATAAATAAATCAAAATTAAAAATGACAGTTCTCTGTCGTTCCCGCGAATGCGGGAATCCAGTGATTATTTCTGGATCCCCGCCTTCGCGGGGATGACAGGATTACCTGTCAATTTTACATTTTCCTTCTATATAACCCTTTAATAATCTCCTTCACTCTCTGTCCGCTTCGGCGTATGAAAGATATCCTCTTTCTTTTATCATCGCTGATCTCGTTCATAATTTCGTTCTTCATGAGATCAATGGCGGAATTCAAGTCCCCGCTTTCCGCTTCGGCCCTGTAAGTTTTTCCGGCCATGAAAATATTTATTTCAGCCCGAAACACGTCTCCTGTCTTGTGATGCATAGTAACTCTTCCAAGCTCTACATCCATCATGAGCGAAGGATCGTTCATATCCAAAATTTTCCGGAGCCCCTGAAGCCTTTTATCCAGATAGTCTCTGATATTTTGGTTTAATTCCACATTCGTGCCCTTGAGATTAATTCGCATGTTTATTTTTATTTTGAAAAGTATTAAATGCTAATCCCCGACGCTCCAGATTTTTGAAGGAGAATGATGTCCGCTTACGAGGAGGACGCGCGGAGGATCTTCGTTTTTCGCTTTAAAATAAGTTTTTAAAATTTCCCCGACCCTTTCATTTGCCATGTTTCTTTCCGCTTTTTCCCTGACGGAAATTTCAAAATGATCGTCCGCCATACGGACAACTTTTTCCTCTTTGGCTCCGGCTTTAACACGAACTTTGAGATACATCGTTTCCCGAAATTTCCAATTATCTAATTTCTAATTCACCTAATAAAATGCCAAATATTCAAACTCTAAAAAATCCCGTCTTTTTATTTGGACATTTCTTCTTATTTGAAATTTTATTAGGTGAATTAGAAATTAGGTGAATTAGATAATTTATTTATTTCTCTTGTATCTTCCCATTATCTCCGCCTTCCCTATTATATGCCCTTCCATAGCTTCTTCCAAATCCT
>CAYGHQ010000042.1:0-8765 GCA_964349845.1 uncultured Candidatus Saccharibacteria bacterium | reverse complement strand
GGATTATATCGGCCTTGCTCTAAAGCTATAATCGTCTGGCGGGTAACTTCGGTTTCTTCCGCAAGTTTTTCCTGGGTCATTCCCATTTTCTTCCGCAATTCCAAGATTTTTGTTTCAATTTTGAGCGTCATCTTTGTAACACCCATACACTAACTTGTTGCTATAGCAACAAGTTAGTGTATGGGTGTTTTTTAATCTTTTTTGTCTAAATAATAATTGGAAATAATTTTGGCGATAAGTCCTCCGAAAATAGCAATAAGAATAACGGGATCAACGGAAAATTCTTGAAGAATGGCGCTTTTTGCTGTTTGGTAAGCCACCCCGCCGGCTAAAATAAAAATAATTGTCCAGAGAGCGTTTCTTTCCGCGATAGCTTCGTGGATGGTTTCCCTTTCATCTTTTTTCATTCGGATCATTATGTCAATCGTGTCCGCTAAGATAATCAAGGCAAAAACCCCAATAGTTATCATTTTGCCGTTTTCCGAAACGGGAAGATATTGAACTATAAAAAGGATGGTCACAATTAAGGCGAAATAAATCCAGCCCTGCCATGTTGCGGGCATAACTCCCCAGCCTCCCCACTTTCTTCTTTTAAACCATTCTGGTTTTCCGATCATGATAGATTTTTAAGGAGCAAGGCGACTATAAAAATCATCACCCTGTTAAATACGATTTGAGTTTTAGGGAAATTACTGTAGATAATAATGGAGGTTTTAATATTGTCCCGCCATTATTACACCCTCTCTTCCTCAAATTGTAATTAAATTTTTGCTTCAAAAATTTAATTATTTAACAGGGTAGTGAAAACTATATTCTCTCGCTTTGCCCGCTCATTAATTTTCTACTAATGTAATATATTTTTTACGTAAGAAATATATTACATTATTTAATATAACATATCCAAAATTACGCGCAAGATGGATGTGGATAACTTATCCGGCTTTCTTTTTGCCCTTGGGGGCAGTTGTAGTATTTGTGGGTCGTTTTATAAATTTACCAGCTTGAATTTTTAATATTATTGTATGGAAAAAAACAAAAAGACTTTGGCTGTAATAGGTCTTGGTTATGTCGGACTGCCTCTTGCTCTTTTGGCGGATAAGAATGGATACAAAGTTTACGGGATAGATACGGACGAGGAGAAAGTCAAAAAAATAAATAGCAAATCAAGTCCGTTCAAAGACGAGGCGATTTCGGAAAAACTCAAAGACGCTTCTCTTCTCGCGACTTCTGATTTTAAAAAAATCGGAGAAGCGGAGATTATAGCTATTTGCGTCCCGACTCCAGTCTATGAAGACCACACGCCTAATCTTGAACCGGTCAAGAGTGTTTGCGCCGAGATTGCTCCTTATCTAAGAATCGGCCAGCTTGTCATTTTGGAATCCACGGTAAATCCGGGGGTTTCGGAGGAGGTAGTCCTTCCGATATTGGAGGAGATATCCGGACTTAAGGCTGGAGAGGATTTTTATCTTGCCCATTGTCCGGAAAGAATTAATCCGGGAGATGGCAAGTGGAGCGTGGCAAATATCCCGAGAGTGGTCGGTTCTTTGGAGGAAAGAGGGCTTGAAATGGCTCTCCATTTTTATCGCTCCATTATTTCCGCCGGCATCCGGCCGATGGGGTCACTCAAAGAGGCGGAGTCAGTGAAGATTGTGGAAAATTCTTTCAGGGATGTGAATATCGCTTTCGTGAACGAGCTTGCTATGTCTTTTTCCAAACTGGGAATTGACATCACGAATGTTATTGCGGGGGCTTCCACCAAGCCTTTTGCTTACATGCCCCATTTTCCGGGGTGCGGGGTAGGGGGACACTGCATTCCGGTTGATCCTTACTATCTTATTGAATACGCTCACAAGAATGGCTTTGAACATCACTTTCTCCGACTTGCCAGGCGGATAAATAATTACATGCCGGAGTTTACGGTGGAAAGGGTGGCCGAGGCTTTGAACGAAAAGAAAATTCCCTTGAACGGGAGCAAAGTGGTAGTTCTGGGTCTCGCTTACAAAGGAGATATTGATGATACTCGAGAAAGTCCTTCTTTTGACATAATAAAGTCTCTGAAGAGGTGGGGCGCGGAAGTTTCTGTTTTTGACCCTTATATTCCGGATAAATCCACCGCTAAATCTTTGGAAGAAGCTTTGAAAGGCGCTGACGCGGTGATTTTGGCGACCCCTCACAGTGCTTTTAAAGAAATTACTCCGGCATTTTTGTCGGAAAATAAAGTGGGTGTTTTAGTGGATGGCCGAAACTTTTTTGCAAAAGACGATTTTCTAGAGGCGGGGATTGTTTATAAGGGGATAGGGAGGTGAACTGAAACAATTTCTAATTCCTAATTCACCTAATTACCTAATAAAATTCCAAATGAAAGGGCTGGAAATTCACAGAAAATTTGCTAGAGGACTCACGAAAATTTTTAGAAATAAATAAAAACGCCAACCGAAATTTCGGTTGGCGCGCGGGAGAGAACTATCACTTGAGAAGAAGGATGGCGGCAATGGCCGCAAAAACAAAACCCAGTCCTTTGGTTAAGTTTAGCCCCCCGTTGATTGCAATGTGATAAGTAGCAGGAATAACTGTCTGGACCAAAATCATGAGGACAAAGAGCGTGCTGACATTTGCCGGGGTGGCCTTTGCCAGCATCCCGTTAAATGACATGATGCCTAAAGCTCCGAGGATTCCGGCCGGAAGCGCCATTCCCCAATTAATATTCGTGACGTTTATCGTGCTCCCCAATGAAAAGGGGAGTACGCAGATAAGAACAATTGCGGTAAAAATCGCTGACGACAGATTTCCGCTCAAATTGCTCCTGTTCATAAGAAGCGGCCAAATCCCAAAAAATAGTCCGGCCAACATCGCTTTAACTTGCAGACTCATTTCTACCTCCTTTGTTTTAAGTTAATTTGCCAAAAAACTAGCTTATTTAAGTATACACTATGATTACGGCTTTTGTCAAGAAAGTTGTGGTTAAGAAAAAAGCCTCGGCGGAGCCGAGGCTGTGGAGTGAAAGTCTTATGGTGTTACTGAAGAGTCCTATAAATCAGGAACCAATCGGCTTCAAGGCGGAATTCGTAAAGAACTATAGCTAGCCCCAAAAGGAGAGCGAATACCCAATTTAAAAAATGAATTTCGCTTCGGAATTTGTAGGGGGATGTTCCCATTCCTTTAAAGAGATCAGGCAAAGGAAAACATCTATATACCGCAACAAGACCAAAAAATCCCACTCCCATTGCTGTCAAGGTTGCCCCCGCCATGCACAAAAAAAGTGAAAAACATTATCCGGCGAAGGAGGCGTTTCTCCATCTCTTATCAGAATCCAAGAAATAAAAATAAGAGCGAGGGAACACAGGAGTCCCAAAATAATAACGTCTTTGCTGGTCTTTGATTTCATTTCCATCCTTTCTGTTTATTCGTATACTTCCGTTGTGATACGAGCGTAGTGATGATGGCCTCCTATTTGAAGAGGATACCTGGTAGTGACGACTAATTTAACAAAACCAGTTTCTCTATTGCCGTCATGGATAATGCATTCAAACATTCCGCCTGCAATCTCTGGGTTTTCCACTACAAACCCCAATTTTTCATAGTGTTTTGTAATTGTTGCCTTAATACCTTCTGTAGAGGGTGTAAGAGTTTCTGATTTAAAACCGATTATAAAATCAGCATCTTTTCTCGGTTGTAATTTTCCGATTTCCCCGTGGAATTTTTCGGCGAGCAATTTACCCAAATCTCCGTTTCTGTTCAGTTCAACCAATTCTCTAAAATTTGGCATACTTCTCCTTTCTTTGTTTTGATGTACTTTTGCTTCCGTAAGATTAATGCTATGCAAAATTTTGTCAAGGGAAATGAAAAGCCCTCTTCCTTTAAGGGAAGAAGGCTGGCGATAGAAGAACTAACAGCGATATGGATTCCCATTGGGATATTCAATAATACCCAAAGTTTTGGCAACTTGTGGCGGCATCGGATAGATGATTAGTTCATGAAAGAAACGCGCTAACCCCATAGCCATGTCCCCGCGATACACTAGATCGGGGTGAAGTATTCCTTGGTATGATTTTGTTTCGTCTGCTTGAGTGCTGTCTTGGAAAATTCCCATAACCTTGTAAAGCGGATGATTGCTTTTGAGCGATATCTCAAAGGTGTAGATGAAAACCGGATTTTGCCGGTCGGAATCAATAAGGAAGTCCGACAGGATAGCGTAACGTCCGGTTTTTGTATTGCCTACAAATCCGATGAAAGATATTTTTTTGGCGAATACTTTAGACCGTACATTTGCCCAAATCCCAAATGGAATTTTGGTACTGCCGGGAAGAATTTTAGAAAAAGTTTCCGGAGGATTGAAGAATAGTCCTGGGTTGCGGTAAGCAGATTCAATAATGGCTTTGATGACACGTTCCCACATTTTTGTACTCTTTTGGTCGGGATATTCTTCAAGTATGTGTAATAGGTGAATAATTCTCCGTTTTTCCTGCCTATCCCATAGGCCTTGTACCATATTCTTGAAAAGGTTTTTCACGGGTAGATCCTTTCGTTGAGGTTAATTGTTGATGGAACTTCTACTTTTAATATAGTATATTATTATACTATTTTCGTCAATCTTTTTAAGAAAAAATAAAAAGCCTTAACTCCCCGGGGAGTTAAGGCTTTGTGTTTTTTAGGATAGGGGAGTCCTCTTGGATTTCCAAATTTCCCGGAGAGAAGAAATTTTCCCGTTGTGAATTTCCAGAAAAGCAACTTCGTAGAGGAAAACGTGTTCGTTTGCGACCGTGTCGTCAAACTCGGCATTCCACTCCACTACAGAAGAATACCCGTCCACCAGAATCCGCTTGAGTTCAAAACGGATATTTTTCTGCTCGCTAACCACTTTTCTTTCCCAGTATGTTTTGATTGCGGAATGTCCGGACAACTTCGCGGCGAACGGGCCCTCCTGATAAGTGGCCTCTTCTTCAAAGATGGTGAGAATGAGTTCAGGATCTTGGTTTTCCCAAGCCTCTTTATAAGTGGCGACTATTTTCTCCACCGTTTTTTTATCCACACCTTTTTTCATCATCATGTTTCCTATCATTTTTATCCTTTGGTTTTGATTGTGCTTTTGCCTGTAGCAGATTAACAGAATAGGGAAATTTGGTCAAGGGAAAATAAAACCCGCGAACTTTTAAGTTCGCGGGTTACGATAAACCTCAGACAATTCTGTCTGGGGTGAAGTTATAGGCGCATCTTCAAAGCCCGTGTGACTTATTGGGCCGCGTCTGTATTAACGAAGAGACCGAGTAGCTTGTAAGCATACTTCTCTTTTTTCCGCAGACAGAACGGAACAAAACCGCATCCGTCGCCTGAAAACAGCTTCTTGCCTTCATTGAGCCGCAAACAGGCGTAGAACGGGAACGAGTGACTGGTGTAGTCGTCGACAGCCTGAGTTGCGGTGATAGTCATCTTTTCTTGTAACAACTCTGGATGCTCAACGCCGACGGCAATCAGGGCAGACAGTCCGAGAGCGTGGTAGCCCTTCGGTGACCAGCCCCGCTCGTCGCAGTCCCAATCATCAGGAATGGGCAGGAGCTCAACTTCAACTCGCCCTGGCCATTTTTCGACGTCGCGACGTTCCATTTCTTTAATGGGACGGTCTCCGATGGTGAACTCAAACCCTTTGCTTTTCAACTCTTCGAGCGTGTGCTGAAGGCTAATCGTAATTTTCATTTGCTTTTCCTTTCTGTGGATTTTGTTTAGGTTAAAAGTGACTATAAGGGCGCAATCGCGCCCTTAAAAGTCTTCTTTCAATGTACTATGCTACTTTTGATAGTGTAGCATATATTGCTTTTAATGTCAAGGAAAATTGGGGGGAAATGGAGAAAAGGGCTCTGTTAAGCCATTTTATAAATATAGGTTTAAAGGGCGGAACCGTGAGTACACTTTCTGTCCTTCGATTCCGCACTGATTAAAGAGATGGGCGGAAGCTTCGCGAATCGCCCGCGAATAAATTTTTGCCGTCGCGGGGATTTGTCTGTCCCACAAGGGGACTTCTATTTTCATAAATGAAAATATGTCGGGCACCAGCTCGCTTGTTTTTTCTGCCTGCCCGCCATCGCCAAGCCTCAGGCTTTGGCAGGCGGGGTGAAAAAACATAGCTCCGCTGTTCGATTCCGCACGCGAGCCAAGCAGTTGGCTCGCTCCATCTCCACTCAAAAAACAAAAAGCGCCCAAAGGCGCTAATGTTTTTACGAGTGGAGATGGGCGGAATCGAACCGCCGTGCAAGAGGTCAATCTTCGCGGGTCTACAAAGTTTAGTTTGCTTTATGCCTTTCGGCATTTAAGTTCTTCGGCTAAAAAACAGACCAAACGCCGGAGAACCGATCCCTCTTTGTTTTGGAGAAATCCCGGGGAGGGGATTTATCCTATTCCGAATTTATAACACCTATGAGTGCCTATCGGAAGTCGGCACAATAGACGTCGTTTACGATCTAACGTAAGCGAAAGCAAAGTCGTTCGCTCCAAAGTAAGGAGATACTAGATCCTTGGCTTTTCCAAATAAGTTTTTAGCACTTATTGTTTGAAGAATATATTAGGAGTTTCCTTCATACTCCACTTTGCGCGCAAAGATGAGAGCCTTTTGTCTAGGCCGATCATCCCCATGAAGAAGGGACTAGGGGTTAGCCACTAGGGTAAGGTCTTTTTTTCCGAAAATTTTGCGGAGCAAAATTTTCGGAACCCTATTGGCTATTCCCTAATCCCTAGTGCCTACTGCTGGTTTTTCAAAGTCCTCATTATCTCCCGTTCCGTTTCCCTTTTCTTGATTGTTTCTCTTTTATCAAATTTTTTCTTCCCTTTCCCTATCCCGAGAGAAACCTTGATTTTCCTCCCTCTATTATATACTGACAATGGTATGACTGTCAACTCTTTTTTTCCTTCAATAGAAGATAACTCCCCAATTTCCTTTTTAGTTAGAAGAAGTTTCCGGTTGCGGTGGGGATCAAAATCTTTGGGAGTATTTCCGGCTTGAAAGGGAGGAATATGGGCATTCACCAAAAAAACCTCGCTTCCGCGGACTATGGCATACGAGTTTTCCAGAGAACCCAATTTTTGCCGGAGAGATTTCACTTCAAATCCAAGAAGCTCTATCCCTGCTTCAAATTTTTCTCCGATTTCATAATTGAAATGGGCTTTTTTGTTGGTGATAAGAATCTCTGACATAATGCGAATCTACCTGCCCGCCATTGCTTCGCTCAGGCGATGGCAGGCGGGCGAATTGATGCGAATGCTGCAAATAATTCTAATGCTATAAATAGATTAGAGATTAAAGTTTTAAGATTTAAGTAAGAAAATAATGTCTTTTACTTAAATCTTTAATCTTAAATCTGCTAACTTAGTCGTAGATTTGAATGATTCGTGGCATTTGCATATCATTTGTGGATTTAGATTATATTATCATCTATTTTGGTCTTCTTTACAATTTTTTTCATTATGGTAATTTTAAATATAAATTTGAAAGGAGGTTTGTGTGGAAGTAATTAGCAGAACCGTGACAACAAAGATTATTCCTTTGGCCATTGTCGCGACAATGGTTTTGGGAACTGCCTATTGGCGTTTTATTTTCCCCCGACTTCTCAAAAGGCGGAGGAAGGATCCGCTTTTAAATCACCCTGTTCATCGGCTGTAGGGTCGGCCGGAGAGTTCATGCCCGATTCCGATTCCGCGAAGCGGAATCGGAATCGGGCATTTTTTTATAACTTCTTTTCCTCCGAAAAACATTTCCATTAAGGCCGGTTGTATGTATAATGAATATAAAAGCAGTTAGTAGTAAGTAGTTAGTAGAGAGTAGGAAGAAGGAGAAAACAGGTTTTTTCTTCCCTACTTACTACTATCTACTGACTATATTATGTATGGATCCATGGAATAACAACAAAAAAAATAACGGCAAAGGAAATAGGAAAGGAGACGGAGGGACTTCTCCGCCCCGACAGTTTATAAGCGGGATACTTATGGTTCTGGCTTCTTTTTTCATTGTAATGGCTCTTTATTCCTATATTTCCGGATATGGAGGAGAAGTTCAGAAAATCGGCATATCCGAACTGGCCTCGGATATTAACAAGGGGCTTGTTTCGGAAGTGACTGTTTCCGGCAACGATCTTTCCATAAAGTATAAAGAAGGGGAGACAACGAAAAAATCCCAAAAAGAAGAGGGTGTGGGGCTTACTGAAACTTTATCCAATTACGGGGTGCCCGCTGATAAAATCAGAGACGTTAATATTTCCGTGGTGAACCCGTCAGGTTGGAGCTACTGGCTTTTGAATTTGGCTCCCTTCATTATTCCCCTTCTTTTTATAGGTGTTTTTATCTGGTTTATTTCAAGACAGGTCAAGGGGGCGGGCATCCAAGCTTTCACATTCGGACAATCTAAAGCCCGGATTATTTTCCCCGATGATAAAAAACAGAAGCTTACTTTTAAAGATGTGGCCGGAGCGAAAGAGGCCAAGGAAGAGCTTAAGGAAATTGTTGATTTTCTCCGAAATCCCAAAAAGTTTTTGGATATCGGGGCGCAAATTCCCAAAGGAGTTTTGCTTATGGGGGCGTCCGGTACGGGAAAAACAATGCTTGCCCGCGCGGTTGCCGGCGAGGCCGGAGTGGCATTTTTCTCCATTTCAGGCTCGGAGTTTGTGGAGATGTTTGTGGGAGTCGGCGCTTCGCGCGTTCGCGATCTCTTTCAAATGGCCAAGAAAGCGGCGCCCGCGATTGTTTTTATTGATGAAATTGACGCGGTGGGAAGAGTGCGGGGC
>CAYGHQ010000041.1:0-9148 GCA_964349845.1 uncultured Candidatus Saccharibacteria bacterium | reverse complement strand
GAATACGTTCTCAAGTCTTGTACTCACCGCCCGTCAAGTTAGGGGAGTTGGGGGTACCCAAAGTTCCTCCACTTTGTTCGCAAGCGAACAAAGTGGCGCTGACTATCGCAGACTTGACGCAGACAGTCGCAGAATGAAGAATGAAATTTCTTTTTCTGCGTAAGTCCGCGTTCGTTCTGCGTAATTCTGCGCCACTTTATCAGTTTGCTGATAAAGTGGAGGACCTAAGGTAAACTCAATGACAAAAACTAAGTCGTAAACTTGTTGCGACTGCTAATGGCAACATTAGTAAAAAAAGCGGCTATATGCTGGAATATCTGCGAATGTTTAAGTACTTTTTACAATATTGTAAAAAGTGACAATCTTAAACCGATGCAGACAATCAGCAGGAAAGAATTGTGTGCTTAAAAATGGGTTCTGAAGTTGTTACGAAGCGAGTCATAGTAGGGTAACCGAAATACTCGTTAGTGATAAGTGTTGGCCAGTACGGTAATTAAGGGAAAAGCTCCCAAATTGACGAATTTGGGAAAATTTCTGCACGAAGTTATCTTCAATGTGCTATAAAACCTTAATGCCAACAGACAAGATCAGAATCTAGAGACGCGAATATGTTCTTCGCGTTGGGTTTCAAAATTTGGGCTGAAATTCCATTTTTTGAAACCCGCCCATTTTTAAGCATGCAATTATCCTCAGAGACTATATGCCGCTCTCCTTTGTTTCTGTTCCGTGTAAATTTGCGTCAGTTCGGCGCAGTTCTGCGAGAGTGAAGCAAAAGGAAGAAGATATAGTCCGACCTTTATGGCGACATAAAGAATACGGCAGAAATGTCCGTATCACGCGACTTTGCACTAATTATTATTCGTAGCGATTAGTATCATCCGCATGAATTTGTATATTAGTATCGCATTGTTGCGAAGCAACAAACAGAACAAGGCACGGGTAGCGGAAGCTGCTCGTGGAATATTTCAAATTGAACAACCTTATCGCTTCGGCGATAAGTTATGGAGTCGATTTTTGTTCGTCACAAGCGAACTAAAGGTTTGGCTAAAACCTTAAATAGCCGGACATTCGGGAAAGACCGGAAAAGAACGGAACAAAATAAAGGATAATAAGCAAATATCAAGATACTAAGATATTGAGATATTGGAAAAATACCACCCCCTTAAGGGGGTGGTATTTTTTTTGAAAAAGGGAATAAAAAGTGTTATTATTTTATCCAATATGCGAATTCTTATCGCAACGGGGATATATCCTCCAGATGTCGGCGGGCCGGCGGAATACGCCCGAAATCTCAAGGAAACTTTTGAGAATCTGGGACATGGTGTGGAAGTTTCAAGTTTCCGAATTGAAAAGAAATTGCCGACAGGCATTCGGCATTTTTGGTATTTTTTCAAAATTTTGCCTAAGCTTTTTAAAGCGGATTTTATTTTGATTTTGGACACTTTTAGCGCGGCCTTGCCGGCGATTTTGGCCGCCAAAATCGCCGGCAAGAAATCCGTTATCCGCATCGGCGGCGATTTTCTCTGGGAAAGCTTCGTTGAAAGAACGGGAAAAATGATTCCGCTTCCTGATTTTTACAATACCAAAACAGCTTTATCTTTTAAAGAAAAAATTATTTTTCGGCTTACGAAATTTGTTTTGAAAAATTCCAGCGTTCTCGCTTTCACCACTTCTTGGCAGAAAGAAATCTGGATGAAGCCGTACGGTCTCCAAAATGAAAAATGCTCCGTAGTGGAGAATTTTTACGCTCCGAAAGAGTCTGCTTCGGCGAATGGAAACCCGAAATTCAAAAATTTTATATTTGCCGGCCGTCCCATCAAGCTGAAAAATGTTGAGAGAATGGAGGAATCTTTTTTGCGAGCTAAGGAAACCGGATCGGACGCCTCTTTGCATATTTTATCCTTGCCCCATCATCTTCTTATGGAGAGTATTAAGTCCTGCTATGCCGTTATCCTGCCTTCTCTCTCCGAAGTCAGCCCCAATTTTATTTTAGAAGCCATCCGTTTCAACAAGCCTTTTATTTTGACAAAACATAATGGCTTAAATGACAGAGTTAAAGATATCGGACTTCTTGTTGATCCTTTAAATATTGACGACATCAAAGAGAAAATCCTTTCTTTGGCCAATGATAAGATTTATGCAGAACAAATGAACAAAATCAAATCGTTTAATTTTACTCATTCCTGGCCCCAAATCGCCGAAGAAATTTTAAAAATATCTGAATAAAAAATGATTTTATACCACGGATCACAAATAAAATTTGATACTTTAAAAAGAAGTCAAGCCGAGAAAGCTGACGGTATTGAAGTGCCTGAAAATGAATTGCGAAATTCTATTTATTTGTCTCCCCATAAATCTTTTGCTTTGGCAGTATGTTCTATGCCAAAAGGGCTGACCGACATTGACTACGATAATATGACTATTAAAACAGAGTTTCCGGAAAATTTTGATCCCAACAAAAGAGTTTATCTTTACAAAATTGATACTGAAAAATTTCCAAAAGAAAAATTTGAATTTTTAAAGGACGGAATGCAAGTCGTCGCTGATTTTGATGAGATGGAATATGATTCGGTTGAAGAACTCATGGCCGGAGAAGTTTTGAAATACTACAAACTTTTAAATTACGAAAATAAGGAAGGATTGGCAAAAGAGATACGATCAGAATTCAAATTTCATTAATTCATTTTTTTAAAAAAATATGGCTTTTAACCCTAAAACGGGCAGAATAAAACAGATTGCTGAGAAATACCCGAAGGTAATTGAAAAACTTATTGGGATATTTTCTGGTACGGTAAATGTTTATATTGACTATGCCAATGTTCGTCCTTGGGCGGAAAAATTACATTGGCATGTTGAACCAAGTCGGTTGAAACAATTTTTGCAATCATTTGAAAATGTCCGTCTTGTTAGATTTTATCAAGGGAAGCTTATGAGCGACTCTCGTTCACAGAAAGAAATTAAACATCTGGGTTCTTTGGAATGCAAAAGATTTTCTTTGCGTACAAAACCAGTAAAGATAATGAAATTCTCTATAGATATGAGCAGTGTTGATGATCAATCGCCCGTACTACTTAGACATTTTATCAGAGCATCGTTTTTACGGAAGCTTGATATTGAGTCCATTGAATTTTTGAACAAAAAATTACGAGAGATGAATAAGAATGGAACTTTAGAAATTCAAGACAGGAAATGTAATTTTGATGTAGAGATTGGCAGTGATATGAGAGTTGATCATTTAACAAATGGAGTTGATACTTTTGTTTTGTGGAGCGGAGATAGTGATTTTGCTGATCCAATACGTCGCCTGCTTGAAGAAGAAAAAAAGGTTTGTCTTTTTGCCACTGTGCGTCGGGTTTCTTCTGAACTTAATGCTTTACGTGAAAAGGGGTTATTTATCTTTGATATTCAAGAAATTAGAAATTTCATTTGTTGGAAACAGGAAATTGAGTAGAAAAAAGCAAAAGGGACCCCGTTTCCGGGGCCCCTAAGCTTTAAAATTCGTGTCCTTGCGGACATACATAATATAACATAGTAAGTGGGTAAAAAGCAATAACTGTGGATAAATATTAAATAATATGCATATTTTAAGTATTGGATCGGATAGAAATATTTTCAAAAAAGAGAGCGCTGTAAGGGAGCGAGTTATTTCTTATGGGAAGATTTGCGACGAGCTTCATGTAATTGTTTTTGCCAAAAAGGGAATAGTGCGGGAGAAAAAAGTTCAGATTGCGGAAAATGTATGGGCATACCCGACAAATTCTTTTTGCAAATTATTCTATGTCAGGGACGCGGTTGAAATCGGCCGGAAAATTTCGCGGGAGCGAAATTTTCCGTCCGGTGGATCTTTAATAACCACGCAAGACCCGTTTGAATCCGGCCTCGCGGGACTTCGTCTCAAGAAAAAAACCGGCTTTCCGCTCAATGTTCAAATCCACACGGATTTTTTGAGCAAATATTTCAAAAAAGAATCTTTTTTAAACAGATTTAGGGTTTTTCTGGCTAAAAAGATTCTTCCTAATGCGGAAACTATTCGTGTTGTTTCGGAAAAAATAAAAAAATCGCTTGAAGAGGAACTTCAAATAAAAGACGAAAAAATCAAAATCCTGCCAATTTTTACCGATATCCTCGCGTTCCAAAATTCCCCCTCTTTTGATTTCCATGGAAGATATCCAGAATTTTCTTTTGTTATTCTCATGGCTTCCCGCATTACCCGCGAGAAAAATTTCCCTTTGGCTTTCCGCGCTCTTCAAATTGTTCTTAAAAAATATCCGCGGACGGGGCTTGTTGTTATCGGGGAGGGAAGGGAAAAGTGGAAACTCCAAATCATTGCTTTCGTAAAAGGACTTCGCAAAAACATTTTCTTTCTACCGTGGCAGAAAAATTTAGCCCCATTTTACAAGAGTGCTAAGGCTTTTTTGCTTTCATCCAATTATGAAGGCTATGGAATGACTCTTGTTGAAGCGGCTTCTTCCGGTACTCCTATCGTAACGACCGACATAGGTATCGCTTCCGAGTTTTTTAAAAATGGCGAGTCGGCTCTTATCTGTTCTCCCAGAAATGCTGACTGTCTTGCGGAGAAAATCATTTTTCTTATTGAACATTCGGATAAAAGGATACTTTTGAAAGAATACGCTTTTAACGAAGTTTGCAAGCGTTTGCCGAAAAATATGGAGGAATATTTGTTAAAATACAAGGAAATTTGGCAATTAACCATTGAGCATAAATAAAGATATGATGTTTATAGAAGAAAGTTTGGCGGGAAAAATTTGGAAAAAATACGCGATTATTGTTCGCTATGTAATATCCGGCGGAACTGCCGCCGGAGTGGATTTGGCATTCATTTATCTTTTTACTGATATTTTCCATATTTATTATCTCTACTCATCCGTTATGGCTTTTGTTATCGCTTTTGTCATCAGCTTTACTCTTCAAAAATTCTGGACTTTCCAAGATGGATCTGTGGAAAGGTGGGAAAAACAAGCTACCATTTATTTTTTCGTAGCGGTGGGAAATCTGGCTCTCAACACTTTTTACATGTACATTTTGGTTGACTATTTTGGCCTTTGGTATTTATTATCGCAAGTAATCGCCGGGCTTACGGTGGCCTTAAGCAGTTTTTTTATTTACCGGAAATTTATTTTTAACGGCGAGGCTGTTGCAGTTCAAGACGATTTGTTAAACGAGCGTCCAAAAAATTCCAGCATTCATCTATATCTCTTCATCTTAATTTCCGTTTTGATTTTGTACGCTCCTTTTTGGATTTCTCTTAACAAAGAGGCGGGAAAGCAGATAATTCGCGGAGAAGATCCCAATTATGTTCTTCCTGTTAATGGCACGGATTCTTTTGAATATGCTATTTTGGGAATAAATTTGGCCGAAAGAGGAATTTTTTCGGAAAGCTCCGCTCCTCCTTTTATTAAAAATACTTTTCGGACTCCCGGGTATCCGGTTTTTCTCGCCTTGTGGAGAAAAGTTTTTGACTCTTACGCCCTTTTCCCTCTTCTTCAGATGTTTCTTGTTGCCGGGACAGCCATACTTATCCGGGAAATGGGGAAAAAAATAGGCTGGCCGAAAGCGGGTCTTTTTGCCGCTTATCTTTATATTCTTGATCCAAACACCATCTTTCATACTCTTGTTGTTCTTTCGGACATTTCCTTCGTCTTCTTTATCACTCTTTCCTTGTATATTTTGTTTTTCGCGGATTTCCCCTCAAAATGGGAGAAATGGAGGTATTTGAAAGAGACTTTGGGAGGTCTGGTTTTGGGTTTTGCCACTTTAATCCGGCCTATTTCTATGTTTCTTATTATTCTTCTTTTGCCTTTTTACTATTTTTACTGGCGAAGAGAAAAAAGCTTAAAAATTATTTTAATCGGTTCTCTTTTAATTGTCTTAGGATATTCCGTTTTGATTCTTCCATGGATGGCGAGGAATAAAAGCGTCTCGGGAGTTTTCGGGATCTCTTCGCTTACCGCCTATAATCTCATCCATTACAACCTGCCCGAATTTTTATCTTGGAAAAACCAAACAACTCCCGACATGGAAAGATTAAAGCTTTTTAGCGAATCCGGCGTTCCAAGAAACGACATGCTCTCTCTTGAAAGGGGGGCGGAACTCAATAAAGTGTCCTTCAAATATCTTAAAGAGAACTTTTTCTCCTATTCTTTTTACCATGCTTTCAAGACGATCCCCTTCTTTCTTTCAAGCAGTCTTAAAAATATATTTATTTCCATAAATGATTTGTCGGGAAAAGAGGTCTGGAAAATAAACCATGGCAATCTTACCAACCTTCTTCTTAAGGGAGACATTTCCGGCTTGTTTGAAGAGCTTAAAATTCAGCCTTTGGTATTTTTGGAGCAGATTTTCTGGCTCACGGCATTTCTTTTCGCCCTTATTACGCTTGCTTTTAAGAAAGAGAAATTTTATGTATTATTGTTCATCGGGCTTGTTTGTTATTTTGCCTTTCTTACAGGGCCTATTTCTTACGCTAGGTATCGTTTGCCCGCTTTGCCATTTTTCTTCCTTCTCTTTGGAATCGGATTTGGGGCGGTTGCAAATATGATTAAGATTAAAATTTATGAAAAGAAAATCAGGACAATTGAAGAATAGTCCTCGCAAGAAAATTTCTATTATTATTCCGGTCTACAACGAAGAAAAAACAATTGCGGAAGTAATGAGGAAAATTTTAGATGTTGAGATTTCCGGAGGTTATGAAAAGGAAATTATTGCGGTGGATGACGCTTCTTCCGACAGGACCCCGGACATTCTTTCCGAATTTAAAGAAAAATGCCAGATAATCCGCCATGAAAAAAATATGGGAAAAGGCGCTGCTGTGCGCTCCGGCCTCTTCCAATCTTCCGGAGACGTGGCGGTCATTCAGGACGCCGATCGGGAATATGATCCGGAGGATTTGAATGTTCTTCTTAAGCCTATTTCGGAAGGGAAAGCGGATGTTGTTTTCGGGTCAAGGTTTTTGGCGGGAGCCCCCCACCGCGTTTTGTATTTTTGGCATTATCTCGGAAATGTTTTTCTCACTTTTCTCTCAAACATTTTTACGAACTTGAATATTACTGACATGGAAACTTGTTATAAAATGTTTACCCGGGAAGTAGCGGATGATATTAAAGGGAAACTTGTTTCAAACAGGTTCGGCATTGAGCCGGAAATCACCGCCCGGGTTAAAAAATACAGGATATACGAAGTGGGAATTTCTTATGCGGGGAGGACATACAAAGAGGGGAAGAAAATAGGGTGGAAAGATGGATTTTCCGCTATTTGGAGTATTATCAGATTCAATCTATTTAAATGAAACTTCTCATTGTTACCCAAAAAGTGGACGAAAACGACGGCGTGCTCGGATTTATGCACGGCTGGATCAGGGAATTTTCTCTTTCTTGCGAAAAAGTGTCTGTTATCTGCTTGGAAAAAGGGGAATATCATCTACCGGAAAATGTGAAGGTGCTTTCTTTGGGAAAGGAAAGGATTACGGATGAACGCGGATTAAGACACGGATGGACACGAATAAAATACTCGTGGAATCTCTTACGATATATCGTAAGAATCAGAAAAGATTACGATTCTGTTTTTGTTCATATGAACGAAGAGTATGTTTTACTCGGGGGAATTATCTGGAAAATTTTAGGGAAGATGGTATATATGTGGAGAAACCATTATTCCGGTTCGTGGAAAACGCGATTGGCCGGTTTTATGTGCGACAAGGTATTCTGCACCTCCAAAAGCTCCTATACAGCCAAATTTAAAAATGCTGTTTTGATGCCTGTAGGAGTAGATACCGAATTATTTAAACCGGTTGCGGATATAAAACGCGAACCGCGGTCTATTATTTTTTACGGGCGGATGAGCCAGTCAAAGAGGCCGGATATTTTACTCAAAGCGCTCGCGGAGCTTGTCAGGAAGGGGATAGGATTTATAGCAAAATTATTCGGCAACCCTCCGGAAAGGGAACAGAAATTTTATGAAGATTTGAAAAAGTCAGCTTTAGATTTTGGATTATCTTCAAGAGTGGGGTTTTTGCGTAGCGTGCCTCATATTGATGGTTCGAAAATTTTTTCTGCCCACGAAATTTTTGTAAATCTTTCTCCGGCCGGAATGTATGACAAAACGCTTTTTGAAGCCTCCGGATGCGGATGTCTTGTTCTCTCCACGAGCCCCGATTTTGCGGAGCTTGTAAAAGACAATCGCTTTTTTGTAACAGACTTAAATCCGGAAGCTGTTGCCCAAAAATTGGAAAAAATACTCAATTTTCCGGAGAGTGAAAAAGGGGAACTATCCAAAAAATTCCAACAAATTGCCCTTGCCCAAAGCCTTCAAAATCTGTCCCAAAAACTCTTTAAAGAAATATCAGGCGGCCTTTAACATCTGCTGTTTTCTCTCTTTTTAACTTTAATGTTTGATAAAACTGATAGGGAAAAACACTTGAGATATAATGATATTTTAGAAATTTTAGCAAAATCCAGCTATCGCTTCATTTTGCTAAAATTATTTCTATCCCCTCTGCTTCTTTCTGATTTTTCCTGTGGTTTTAAACAAATAATATAAAATGAAAGAATGAAAATTTCTGAAAAAAATAAAATAAAAATCGGCAAAATTGGGAGGAAGGTGTTGTTACTTTTGATGGGAGGAATTGCTTTAAGCGCTTCGCGTTCTTTCGGAACCTCAATAAAAATTATTGAGGAAATTTGCGAAGGTTGGGACGATATCAATCGTCAGGGATTAGAACGGGCGGTTAATTCTCTCTTTCGTTACCGTCTTCTTGAGGAAAGAAAAGATGGAAGGGGAAATATAAAAATAGTTTTAAGCGAAGAGGGGAGAAAGCAAGCAGAATTCTATTCCATTGATGACCTTAAGGTGGAGAAACCGGCAAAATGGGATAAGAATTGGAGGATAGTGATGTTTGATATCCCGGAGAATTTGAAAAAAGTCAGGGAAGCATTCAGGTATCATCTAAAAAATTTGGAATTTTATGAATATCAAAAATCTGTTTTTATTCACCCGTTTCCTTGTGTGGAAGAAATCAGTTACATTGTAGAGTTTTATGGGATAAGAAAATATGTAAGGAATATCATATCTTGTTCTTTGGATAATGAATATGAACTCAAGGAACACTTTGGACTATTGACATAATTTAGCA
>CAYGHQ010000040.1:0-9160 GCA_964349845.1 uncultured Candidatus Saccharibacteria bacterium | reverse complement strand
TCAAATCCCAATTGGGTATTTCTTCTTATTGGGGCTTTATTAGGTCAATTAGAAATTAGGTTAATTAGGTCAATTTTTATTTTCCTTCTTTATTCCATCTAACGGAATAAACGGATTTTTTCTTCCCACGGGCTGGGGAGAGATTATTACCTCAAAATCGCGAAGTTCCTCAAAGCTCCGGCTTTGGAAAAACTTTTCGTCAAGCTTTACCTGCCTAAGATCCGCGAGAATCCTCAAAAGATCGGCTCCAATCTCTCCGCTTCCGGAGAAAGACGCCGCCATTTCTCCGGAAGAGCTTTCCGGCGCGGATGATTCTCCCCGCAGAAAAAAATAAGCCGAAACGCCGACGGCAACAACCGCTACGACAGCCAGAGCTATTTTTTGATTTTTAGAAAGCGATGCCATAAATATAATGCTAATTTACGAATGGATGCAAATGCCACCAATAATGCTAATCCGCAAATGGGGAATTCTTATTCGTAGACTTTGAATGATTCGTAGCATTTGCATCCATTTGTAGATTCGGATTATGTTATTTAAGTTTGTACGTCCTTACCGACAAAGCGTACTCGGTATCGTCCTTTTCTCCGGACTTAAAAGATATGGAAGTTATGTCCATAACTCTCAAATTTTTTTCCAAATCCGAAACGAAACTCATAAAACTGTCATAGTTTCCGGAAACCGAAAAGCTCACATCCACGTACGAATACTTGTTTTCCAGAGTTGCAACCTGCGGAGAAGCTGTCCCGGGAGACGGCTCGGGGGAAGAAGCCGGAGTGGCGGTTTTTTTGGCGGCAGATTTGGCCTCCTCGCTTATTTTGATATTTGCGAGAGTCATTCCATAGGCTCCCGCGATGCTGTTTATGTCAATGATAAGCCGGATGGAATCCACGTAGCTTGGAAGGATTTTTTCAATTTTTTTCCGGTTTTCTTCGGAAATGCCATTGTATTTCGCGAGAAGCCCCGAACGAACCCTTTCAATCTCCGCTATTTTTTGAAAAGCGTCGTCATATTGCCCCTTGATAACATTTAGATCCGCCACGCTTTTCGCTGAAAACTCCGTCTCAAAAGACGTATCGGCGCTCCACATGGGCTTTACATACCCGAAAAACATTCCGAGCGAAGCCAATATTAAAATTCCTGAAACTAGATTGCTCATATTACATTCAAAAATTTATTTTTGGGGATGTTGTGGAAACGGAAGCGGACGGAAGAATAAGCTTCGGATCAACGGAGGACTGGAAATTAAACGAAACATTTCCCGTCTTTTCCAGAGTAAAGCCGGAAATCAGCTGGTTCTTAAAAAGCTTTTCTTTGCCGAAAACATCCGACTGGAGAGCCACCGAATTAAAGCTCCGCGCTTCTCCAGAAAGAGAAAGGTTTCCTCCTCCAGCGTCAAGAGTGTAAGAAAAATCGGTCCAGCGGGCGTTCTCAAGAGTCTTCTCTTCCAAAATGGAGAAAATGGGCGAAGCGTGAAGCCTTTTGCCCAATATTTTTTTGATAGTTTCAATTTTTTCCCCCAAGCGCCCTATCTCTTTGATCGTCTCCGGCTCAAAGGAATTTTTGGCTTCCACAAGCCTTTTATTCATATCGTCAATTTCTTTCACCAAAGACCGCTGATAGAAAAAAACCGCGCCGGATAAAACGAGAGAAACGGCAAAAACAACCGCTCCGGCAAGGGAAAAGATGCTCCATCTTGAACTTAGCCTTACGCGGGCGGAAGGAGAAAAGGTGATAGGCCTTTTGGGTATGAAAGATGTTTGAAATTTGGGATCCATATAAAAATTTATTCAGAAATAAATTTTAAATCCGAAATCCGAAGCACGAAATTCTAAACAAAGCCAAATGGGGAAAATTAAAATGTTTAAAACAGATTCTCTTTTTTGTTTTTGGGATTTTGAATTTTCTTCATTTTCGGAGTTTGTTTCGAATTTCGTGCTTCGGATTTCGGATTTATTAAATTATACCTCTCTTTATACTCATCACCTATGTGAATTAGTCTCCCTCCTCCAGCCTCCTAAGAGCCACTCCCATGGCCACGGCAAATTCCGGCCCAGCCTGCCTTAAAACTTCCGAGAGAAACGCCGGGGTTTCCGCTTTAAGAAAAGGCTCTGATCGCACAACCTCCGCCTTTATGCTCTCTCTGGCCAGATCAAAAAATCCGGGAAGATTGGCTCCCCCTCCGGAAAGCGTAACTTTTTTGATGCTTTTTCCGAAACGCTTTTCGTAAGAAGCCATTAGGCGGTTAGTTTCGGAAAAAATGTAATCCAGCGTGTCTGACGCCACCTGTTTTAAGCTGATATTATTCCTATTCAAGCTTAATCCGTAAGTTCTTTTCATTTTTTCCGCTTCGGAAGGAGAGATATTAAGCGCTCTCGCGGCAGCCAGCGTCAGATCCTGCCCTCCCCGCGGAACAATATGAGAAACTCTTACGACCCCGCGGTCAACCACGTAAATTTTTGAGCTTCCCGCGCCAAGATCCAAAACAACCTGCCTTTCGGAAGCGTCTTCCATGGAAGCGCGGATAGTGCTCCATATCTCTATTTCCAAAAAACTTGAAGCTAAAACTGCTCTTTTCACGATATCGGCAAATTTGGCAAGAGTCTGGTTGTGGATAGCGGCGATAAGAACGGGGGTTCTTTGGTTGACCGACGGAGAACCGGGCAAAGCGCCGGGTGACGGCATTTCCTTGCTTAACGAAGATGGCGGAAGAACTTTACTTGCGTTTGCAACGGAATTTTTTTGGCCGGGAGATCTTCCGTCCGCGGAGCCGTTCATTCCGGGAGGAGACGGCCGTTCCTCAATAGGAAGTATGCTCCACTCCAAAGCTACCTCGGAAATCGGAACCGGAATATATTTCCTCGCCTCAATGGGAACCATCTGTTCAATCTGGCGCGGATCGGCAGAAGGAATTTCAATTATGGAAACCAGGCTGGAGGAGAGAGGTATGGCTATTCCGCAGTTTCGGCTCGGCGTGTGGCATTCCTTGAGAAGATCGCGCAGAGCGACAGCCAAAGTTTCCGCGGGAAGGCTGGTCGCCCTGCCCACGTCCGTTCCGGCGTAAGGGCCGAGAGCGATCTCGCCGTAGTTCAAAAGAACGACCCGTCCGCCTTTTTTCTGAAGCTCCACCAGTTTTATGTAAGACGACCCTATATCTATGCCTAAAACGCTATGCCCGGACTTTCTGAAAAAGCTCAAAATTTTTGCAAAGAGATTTGCCATAAGAACAACTTTAAGTAAAAAGTTCATAAAGCAAGGGAGTTCTCTTGTTTTATAAACTTTTTACTTTATAAACTTTATTGCCTTATATTATACACCATGCATAAAAAGTTTTGTCGGCAATTTATGCACAGGAAGGTTAAGAAAATTTCTAATTGACCTAATTAACCTAATTTCTAAGTAAAGCTCCAAATGCCAATTCCCAATAAGAAAACTATGAATTTTTAGAAATTGGGTATTGAGGCTTGGATATTATTTAGGTTAATTAGGTCAATTAGAAATTAGGTAATTAACTCTATATATTTATTTAGAGCGTAATTGCGTGTAAAATATACTCATGCTTTCTTTCCAAGTCCTCTTTTCTAGTATTTTGGATTTCCTCTTCCCTTCTCCTTCCCCAGTCCTCGCGCTGGAAAAAATGAATCCGGCGGAAATTTTGGAAAAAGCGGAAATTAAAACCCATCCGAAAGACGAGTGGATAACCTCGCTTCTTGACTACCGGAGCGAGGCGGGAAAAGCCCTGATTTGGGAGATGAAATACCGCGGAAACGCCAAAGTGATGAAAATTCTGGCGGAAATCCTCCATCCGGCCATTCTTGATGAAATTTGGCGGAGAGAGACTTTCTCCGGCTTCAAAGAACCGGTGTTTGTCCCGATTCCCATTTCCAAAGAACGGCGCGAGGAACGGGGCTGGAACCAGTCTGAACTTTTAGGGGAAGCTTTGCGGAAACTTGACGGCGGAGAAAATTTTTCTTTTTCGCCGAACTTGCTTGTCAAAATAAAAAATACGGAAAGCCAGACAAAAGCGGAGTCGCGCAAAGCTCGGCTCCGCAATCTCTCCGGCTGTTTCGCCTGCCCCCGCCCCGAAGCCGTCCGCGGGAAAAATATTATCCTTCTTGATGACGTGGTAACCACCGGCGCCACCCTCTCCGAAGCCCGCAAAACTCTTTTATCCTCCGGCGCGCGGGAGGTAATCGCCTTCACAGTCGCGCATTAAATCCACCGCTCGCCTTTCTCTTTTTCCGAACACGGATATTTTTCTGGTGAAAAATTCCTCCCGCTCACCAATCAAGGAAATGAACACGAAAAATCCGCCCTCTCGGCATAACTCCTCGCAGACTCGTCAAACAATGCCTCTGGGCGGATTTTTCGTGTTCATTTCCTAATTGGCTCCGCGAGGTTCGGAAAAAGAGAAAGGCTCGCTTGGTCGGGGTTTCCTCCTTCCCTGCCTGAGGGAAGGTGCCGAGGCTTTGCGAGGCGGAAGGGTGGGAGAAAGTAATCACAGAAGTTTTCTCTCCCACCACCCCTGTTCGGAAGCCCTCACTTTCCCCTCCTCAGGCAGGAGGGGAGGAAGAAAAACCCACCCAAACAAAAACCGCAGATTTTCTCTGCGGTTGGAGCTTGGGATAGAACCTTACTCCTTATTATAGATAATCAGTCAAGTAATTTATTCAACAAATTTTCTGTTAGCAGAATGATTGTGAATAACCCGATAATAACGTACAACAGTCTAATTCCCCTTAATTTCCAAAGATTTTCGGTTTTCTCTTTTAATTCCTCCTTTCTTAAAGGAGGTGTCCGAGTCTTCGAGGACGGAGGATTTTCGGGGAACAAAGTCTCTCAGTCCCCCGACTCTCGGGACTTCCTCTCTCCCACCCCTCTGTCGGAGTACCGACATCTCCCCTCGGGCAGGGGAGAAGGGGAGAATCAAAACCAAAAATGTAGACTATGCATCTTTTCAACTTTCAACTTCTTTTCCCCAGTATTTTTTAGTATTTTCCAGTATCCAGTATTATGGTATTTCTCAACATCCCTCCGCCACGACCACAAACTCCCCTCTTATCTTTTCCGGATTTTTGGAAAAATACTCCAGGACTTCTTTTGCGGTTCCGACAAATGTTTCCTCGTAAATTTTGGTGAGCTCGCGGGCAACGGCGATTTTTCTTTCCGGAGAAAGATTTTTGGAAAGCCATTCAAGCGTTTTCATAATCCGGTGGGGAGATTCGTAAAAAACAGCCGTTCTTTTTGATTCCGAAATTTCTTTGAACAAAGTTTCCCTTCCTTTTTTATGAGGCAAAAACCCCAAAAACAAAAAGTCGGAAGCGGGAAACCCGGAAACCGACAAAGCGGAAACCAGAGCGGAAGGCCCCGGAATGGCGATAATTTCCACCCCGTAGTGAATTTTGGCATCGCGCTTTGCGCTAAGAGAATCCGATTCTCTAATGCCAAAATCTACTACGGGGTCCATCCCGCCTTTGTCTTTAAAATATTCGCGGACTTCTTTGACAATCAAGCATCCCGGATCGGAAATCCCCGGCGTTCCCGCGTCCGAAACGAGCGCCAGATTTTTGCCCTCCTCCAAAAGTTCTATAATTTTTTTTGATTTGTTTTCTGTGGAGTGGGCATTGTAGGAGATAAGCGATTTTTGAATATTATATTTTTGCAAAAGCTTTCCCGTTACCCTCGTATCCTCAGAGAGCACAAAATCAACTTCGCCTAAAACGCGTATCGCTCTAAGAGTGATATCCTCCAAATTGCCTATGGGAGTACCTATTATAAATAATTTGCCAAGCATATCTTATAAATCCAAAATCCCTCCCCCGTAAGAACGGGTACTCCCTTTAAAAAAGGGAGATTTAAATCCTCCTTTCTTAAAGGAGGTGTCCGGTACTCCGGACGGAGGATTTTCTAAGTTTTTGATTTGAAATTAATCATTTGGATTTTTAATAATTTTTTCTGTAAGTTTATTAATATCCCCCGCTCCTATCATTATTACAACATCATCTTTTTCCGCAAGTTTGGAAATTTCTTTTTCCGCTTCTCCAAATCCGGAAACGGCTTTCGCCTTAATATTATTTTGCCTGATTTTTTCCGCGAGCATTTCCGAATTGATATCGCCCGGGTCTTTTTCGCGCGCCGGATAAATAGGCAAAAGAATCACTTCATCCGCGCCGGAAAAAGACTTAGCGAATTCCTCCAAAAAAGATTTTGTCCGGCTAAAAAGATGAGGTTGGAAAACGGCAATAATTTTTCTGTCAAGATAAATTTCTCTTGCTCCCTCAAGAACAGCCCGGACTTTGGCGGGGTTGTGAGCGTAATCGTCGTAAACAATTGCTCCGGAAGCAGTTTCCCCTTTTTTCTCAAACCTCCGCCATGTGCCGGAAAATTCGGCCAGGGATTTTTTGGCCGAATTTTCCGGCACTCCCAAAAACGCTCCTGCTAACAAAGCCGCTTTCCCATTCTCCCTATTATGATTCCCCGGAAACTTGAGGCTAACTCCGGAAAAATCAACCGAACCATAATCCAAAACCGGCGCCTTAATATTTTCCAGAATCGGAGAAAGATTTGGATCAGAAATATTGCAAATTACGACTCCATCTCCATGAACGCGCCCGGCTAATTGCAAAAATGCTCCCTCTATATCCTCCAGATTTTTATAGTAATCAAGATGATCCTCGTCTATATTTGTAATCACCAAAACATATGGATAAAGAGAAAGGAAAGATCTCCTGTATTCATCCGCTTCAACTACAAAATATTCGCTTTTTCCCCCGATAAAATTTGACCCGCTTTCCGTCAAAAGAGATCCTACAATAACTGTTGGATCCAAATCGGCATCTTTCAAAATTTTGGCAATCATAGCCGTTGTTGTCGTTTTCCCGTGAGTTCCCGCCACTGCTATTACTTTTTTTCCTTGCGATATCAAACCCAAAGACTCCGAATAGGAAATGGCCGGAATCTTTCCCGATTTTAATTTTTTGACAAACTCTGGCTCGGCCACTTCCAAAGCAGCGCTGTAAATTATCAAATCTGTTTCTTCAGAAATATTCTCAATTTTCTGCCCAAGAAAAATTTTCACTCCCAGTTTTTGAAGCCCTTCCGTTACCTCCCCCAAAGCTGTATCCGATCCGGAAACTTTTTTCCCCTCCCCAATCATAAACCTCGCCACAGCCGAAACGCCGATTCCCCCAATACCGAAAAAATAAACAGTTTTTATTTTATTTAAGTTCATTTAATTAATCCTTTAGACTTAAGTAAGTCAATCATAAGCGGTAATCTTTTTGTATATGGTTCAGGGAGAAAGTTCGGGTCGCTCCATTTGGCTTCCGAAATTTCCAGATTATCAATTTTAAAATCAGGATTTGATGTCTTGGCGTAAAAACAAACAACATAATCATTTTTATATTCTTTTGTCGCTTTGTATTCTCCAACTTCCAAAATTTCATCTAAATCAATACCTGTTTCCTCTTTTGCTTCCCGCTTAGCCGCATCTTCAAATGATTCATTCTTTTTTACTCCCCCACCCGGCAAAGTCCAACCCTTATGAGCATAACTTAATCTAACGAATAAAATCTTGCCATTATAATCAATCGCGCATTTCACACCTCTGGTGTTTGGTCTAAAAATAAACCAATACAATCTCCATAAAGGATGAACTACCCTATAAAAACACCTTATACAAAGGTTTTTGAATTTTTTAAAACTCATCTTTTTTGTGTTAACTTTTTAACTATCTTATTGAATTGTTCTCCCCTGTCATACTCATTTTTAAACATTCCAAACGACGCAAAAGCTGGAGAAAAGAGAATAATATCGCCTTTTCCAGCAATTTTTACCGCCTTCTTCACCGCTTCTTCCAGCTTTGAAAATTGACCCATTGATTCATTGTAAATTGATTGAAAATTGGAAAATTGATAATTGAAAATTTTTTGTGTCCCCGTCCCTTCCAACAAAACCACCTCTTTGCAATATTTGGGAATCTCTTCAATTAGCCCGCTCATATCCAACCCCTTATCCGCCCCGCCCACAATCAAAATAATGTTTTTTAATTCCTCCTTTCTTAAAGGAGGTGGCGGTACTCCGCCGGAGGATTTTAAAATCCCTCGTCCATAAGAATGGCCACTCCCTTTAAGAAAGGGAGAATCAAGACTTAGCGCTTTTAGCGCCGCTATTGTCGCATCCGGAGTAGTAGCCGTCGTATCATTATAAATTTTAATTCCCTTAAAAGTCCGAACGAGCTCTAATCGTCCGGGGACACCTTTAAAATTCTCAACCGCTTTTTTGATTATTTCATCGGAAATTCGGAGAGCCTGCCCCGCTTCCATGGCACAAGCGATATTCGCCCGATTATGCTCCCCCGGAATTTTTATTTTCACCCCCCCCGGAATCATAGCGGGGCGGGCCACAATCATTTTCCCTCTAGGATTTTCTTTTTTAATTTTCTCCGCCACTTGTTCTCCGACAACCAAGAAATCATTCGGCTTTTGATATTTAAAAATGTTCGCCTTATCCGCAAAATACTTTTTTATATCGCCCTTGTAATAATTTAAATGGTCACTCAAAAAAGTTGTAAAAACAGAAATATGCGGAGAAATTTTCTCTTCCCCAAATCCTTGAAGTTGCCACGAATCCAGCTCCAACACGACAAAATCCCCTTCTTTCACTTTAGGCAAAAGTTCCAAGGTAGAAACGCCTTTTACATTTCCGCCTAAAAAAACCGAAGGTTTTTTTAGCCCCGAGTGGAGTCGAGGGACTCCTTTTTTTATAATTTCATAAATTAATTGAGCAGTTGTGCTTTTTCCCCTCGTTCCTGTAATTCCAATTATGGTAGCTGGAGAAAATTTCGTCCCTCGGTAAGACTCGGGATTAACTTCCTCATATTTGTTTTGAAGAAGTTTAACAAACAAAGCCGTACTCATGGCTACCGGAATATTATTTTTCCGAGCTTCCTCAATGAAAAGAGAATCAAGAGGCACGCCTGCCGCTTTTATTATCAAATCCCGATTTCTGAAGTCTTCCATCCTGTGCTCCCCCAGCACAAACTTAATATTATTGAACTTGGAAAACTTTTTAACGGAAGGCGTGAGATCCTTTAAAGACTTCAAATCAGTCACGATCAAATCCGCTCCGCATTTTGCCAAAAATCGGACATCCCCCACTC
>CAYGHQ010000039.1:0-9162 GCA_964349845.1 uncultured Candidatus Saccharibacteria bacterium | reverse complement strand
TCATGGTAGTACATAAAAAATTAGTTGTGGCAGTAGATGGAATAAAGAAAACTTTAATTTTTGGAAGAACTAATTCAGAAGAAGAAGAAAAAGAGGTATTTAAGTTAAGGTATGAGGTATATAAAAATAAAGGTTATATTAATCCACAAGATTTTGCTGATGAGTTGGAAAAAGACGAGTTTGATAAAGATAAAAAGTGCGAATATTTTGGAGCATGGTTGGATAATAGACTTCTCGGTACCGTGAGATTAATAAAAGATATTCCGTTACCAACCGAAAAAGCTTTTTCCTTTGAAGAACCTCTTCTTATAAAGAAGATACTCCTAAGTAAGAGGGCTGAAATTGGAAGACTAATTAGTATCCCTCCCGACAAAGAAAAAAAGATATTTTTACCAAGAAATTTAGTTTTGATTTTCTTGTTAGACAATCTCGTTTCGTACGGCATTGATAATTCAATAGATGGTGGGTATGCTTTTATAAAGTCTGGGTTAGAGAAAAAAATGTCTAAGCTTTTAATGCCGTTCCACATTATAAAAGATTTTAAACTGATTTATTCTAAAGATGGTATTATTGCTAAATATTTCTACGAGGGTGATAGTGTAAAACCATTATTTTACTTAACAAAAGAATTTAAGAGATATTTAGATCGCTTTATAAAGTACTCTCTCTGTTTTAGAACAGATCGAGACCAAATTGTTTTAAGGAATTGGGTTTATAATCTTATTTCAAAAATAGCTTCGGCTCTATAAAACTTACATGGAAAATTATATCATTCCTGTTTTATATTCAGTGGCTGCTGCCAATCTTCTTTTGAGTTTTGTTATTTTCTCTAGAGGGTTAAGTAATGTTAAGAATATAACCTTTGCTTTGATCTCTCTGGCGTCGGCCATATGGAGCATCTCTATAATAAGTTTTTATTCTCCCGAATTTTCAAAGATAACTAATTGGTTAGTTTTTACCCATATATCAGCTGTTTCAATCTCCTTTATATTTTTTTATTTTTCAATTTTATTTCCTAAAAAACTTATCCCTAGCTTGTTTGTAAGATTATTTGCTTCTTTGCCTTTTATTTACATAGTCTATGAAATTTCATTCACTGATAAAATTATCGGCAAAGTAACTGAAGGGTTGTCTTACGAGATAGGTTCTGGATATATTTTGTATTGCTTAATATTAGTTTCATACTTTATGGCGGGATATGTTTTTCTCTATACCCAATATAAAAAAACTGAAAATGAATTACAGAAAAAACAAATATACTATGTCTTATTTGGTTCTTTTTTGGCATCCACATCTGCACTGGTTCCAGATTTAATTTTGCCGTATTTTAAAACTTTTGATTACACATGGTTGGGACCGATTTTTACATCTATAATGGTTATTTCTGTTTTTATCGGTATGTTCAAATACCAGTTATTTAATATAAAGGTAATCTTAACAGAACTTTTCGCTGGTTTAATAGTGGTTTTGTTATTAACCGAATTATTCTTTTCAAAATCTACACCAGAAATATTGATCAAGGGTAGTGTTTTAATTATTGTAAGTATATTTAGTTATTTGCTAATAAAAGGAGTTTATAAAGAAATTAACCAGCGTGAGCAAATTGAAAAATTGGCGGGGGAACTCAAGAAGACAAACAATGATTTGGGACGGGCGAATGATAAATTGAAGGAGTTGGATCAGCTGAAGAGCGAGTTTGTTTCGCTGGCGACACATCAGATACGGGGACCTTTGGCGGCGACAAAGGGATACGCGTCAATGATTTTGGAAGGGGACTTTGGGAAAGTGCCGGAGAGTTTAAAAGAGCCGGTTGATAAAATATTCCAGTCGTGCCAATCCCTTGTTATGATCGTGGAAGATTTTTTGAATATCTCCAGAATTGAGCAAGGGAGGATGAAATACACTTTTTCCGAATTTGATATGAGCCAGCTTGTGGAGAACGTTGTGGCGGAGATGCGTCCTGTTATTGAAAAAGCCGGATTAAAAATTCATTTTGTCAAAAAAGGAAATCGCGACTTCAAAATTACAGCCGATCAGGGGAAAATAAGGCAAGTCGTCGGCAACCTTATTGATAACGCTACTAAATACACGCCTAAAGGAGAAATTTTTGTAAATATTTCTCACAAAGAGGAAGATATTTTGTTTGAAGTCAAAGATAATGGCGTGGGAATTTCAGAAGAAACAATCCCAAAATTATTCCAAAAATTCTCCCGCGCCAAGGACGCCAACAAGACAAACAATATGGGCACCGGACTCGGGCTTTATGTGGTGAGCGAAATGGTCAAATCCCACGGAGGCAAAATCTGGGCAGAGTCGGAAGGGGAGGGGAAGGGGGCGTCATTTTTTGTGGAGTTGAAGGCGAAACAGTAGTGATTTTTCTTGATATTTTTAGGACTTACATGTTTGACTAAAAAATCATTATTCTCTCGTCTATCATTCCCGCGAAGGCGGGAATCCATGGCTATACCACATAACTCTGGATCCCCGCCTTCGCGGGTGAGAAGCGACCATAGGGAGCTTCGCAAGACTTTTTGAGACAATTTCTTAATTGTCCAAAAAGTGGACAGTTCCTGTTAAGGAATGACACCGAACGCGTAAGTCCTAATTTTTTATAAAAAATTTAACATTTGATGTATTGTCAAGGCCACTGAATTATTATGCACAATGACAAGCAAAAAATAATTGAGGACAAAACTCTTCCAAAATCTATACGATCCGTGGTACGCATGTATCCGTCCAATCAAGTCAACAGACTGTTTTATGGAGGATTGCCCCACCTTGGGAATGCTCTTTTAGGCTCTTGGAGTTCTCCTGAAATACAGGAAGCGGCCAGAGCCTATGAGGACTACAGTCTTTCTTCAAATCTGCTTATAAAAGGTTTTAAAAGTCCCACTTTAGATAAAGTAAGATTGGGTGGTGGAAGTCCTGCCCGTTTTAAACCTTTTGATAAATGTCTAACTAACATAAAGTATTCTTTGGAAAACAGAGTACTTTCCGATTATCCGCTGGCCGCAGGCAATGATGCTGACAAGGCACCTATCATCAAATACTTTAAAAAAATCTATTCTTTGAAAATAAATGAAAATAACATTATTTTCACTCATTCCAGTACCCAAGCGTTCACACTGGTTATGGAGGCGATATTAGACTATGGAGATGTGGTCTTAATGACAGCTCCGAACTACGGGCTTTTTTCGTTTATGCCGGAAAGAGCAGGGGGGCGGGTTAGGCTTTTGCAACTGACAAGTCTTGATAGTTGGAAGATTGATCCAAAAAAACTCAAGCGACTTATTACTGAAATCAATGACGAGCTTGAATCGGATTACGATACAAATCGCGGAAAATATATTTTCAGGCGGTCCGATTTGCCGCCAAGAGTTTCTGTTTTCGTAAATTTAAATCCCCACAACCCAACAGGTGTGGTTTATAGTCAAAAGGACAAACCATTGTTGTCGGAGATTTCAAATATTTGCAAAGAAACGGGTGTATTTATCGTTGACGATTTGGCTTATGCTGGTCTCGAATATGACAGAAATAACCCTGCGTTACCTATATGCAGTTTAAGTGGTCATTTTAGTAATACTATAACTTTGTATTCGCTTTCCAAGTCTTACGGGTTAGCTGGCATAAGGTCTGGGATGGTTGTCGCTAATGAAATAATCAGCTCTCTGATACGCGATAAAATATTTCAAGGTTCTGACTCGCTATCTTTGGTTCAATCGTCTGCCATGAGTGCGATTTTTTCATCAAATGAGGTTCTGGCGAAAGAAAGAGAGGATTACCTCGCCCACGTCACGAAGGAGTATTATCAAAGATACATTTTTGTAAAAGCTATTATTGTCGGGATTGATAACCTCAAAAAACAAGAAAAAACGCTTCTCGATAAAACTCTTAACGATAACAGGCTTATTGATGGTGCTGAATTTATGAATGGTATAAAGGATGTCAGTATAGCGCTTGAACCAGAGTCGGGATTTTTTGTAATACTGGATTTAAGCAAGCTATTCGGAAAGTCTTACAAGGGATTTAGGATTGTTGACGACAAAACTATTTCACAGTTCTTATACACGTCAGGCAACATCAAACTTTTGCCCGGCAAGGCGTTTTGTTGGAGTGATCGTGAGCAGCTCATTGTAAGAGCAACTACTGCGTTAGAATATGCGGAATTGTTAAAGTCCTTTTTGAGATTTAAGTCGTCTATAGAAATGTTAACATGAAAATATATATCGCTTCTTCGGAGAAGTATGTAGGAAAAATCCAGGAAGACATTTACATATGCAATGCGTGTAGAAACATGGGATTTTTCTCAGAAATTGCCACCCTGAAAGATATAGCAAATCGTTCGGAATCTGCTGACACAGTGATTTTAAAAAGCATATGGGGATACCATACAGATTACCATGAATTTATTGAGGAAATATCCAAACTTAGAAAAAAAAGTGTAATTTTGGTAAATGATTATAATTTTGTTTTTTGGAATATCGATAAATGCAAATATCTGAACGAAATAAATCATATTAATGTGGTTCCGACAGTGTCATTGCAATTAACAAACGTCGACACAATGGCAAAAATCAGTGCCGTAATTTCGGAAATAGGCAAAAGGTTTAATACGAACACTTTAGTAATAAAGCCTTGCGTATCGGAAAGCGGCTATTTGACTTTCAAATACGATATAAACAATAATAACGAAGCTGTCATCACTGCGCTGAAAGACAATGGTCAACTTAATTTTATCGCACAACCTTACAGATTTTCTATTTCAGAAGGAGAGGTGTCGATTATTGTAATTAACGGCGTTCCTCTTTATGGGATTAGAAGGTTTCCTGGAGTTTTCAGTGATAAGTTAGACCCTGTACATATAAAGTTGGTGGATGTACCAATTGCAATAAGAAGAGAGGTTTCCGCATTGAAAAAATTTTTCTTGAAAAAATTCGGGACATTGCCCAATATATGCAGGGTTGATTTTTTAAATGCCGATACTGGTTATGAGATTTTGGAAGTTGAGCTAATAGATCCTGATTTATATTTTAGATATATACCAGAATACATCAAGAATAATGCGGTTTCCTCACTTTTTAAATCATTTGCAAATAGATAACTTTATATCAAACTACTATGTATAGAATAGGCGTATCGGCTCTAATAGTTAATAATAACGGTGAATTCCTTCTGGTCAACCTAGAATCTTTTGAAGATAAGTACTTTGCAATTCCTGGCGGTGGGGTTGAACAAGGAGAAACTTTAGAAAATGCGGTATATCGGGAGATTAATGAAGAGTTGGGTATAGGAAAAAAATCCCTTCAATTTGTAGGTCAAAGCAATATTCCAATTAGATTTAAATTCAAGGTAATTAAAATGACTCGTGACGGAAAGAGCTATGAAGGATCAGAAAGATACTTTTTTGGATTTCGCTTTGTCGGTAGTAACAATGAGATTAAACTTCAAGAGGGCGAGGTAAGGACTTATAAGTGGATTCCTTTCGCGCAATTGAAAGATCATTTGCTTTTTGATGATCAACTAAAAGATACCCAGGAAAAAATTAAAGAAATTTTTACCAATTTTTAAAAAATTGATATTTTTATTTTTTTTGAATGTCAGGTAAATAACAAGCAAGAGTTTGCATGACTTCCAATGTTGGAGGAAACTTTTTTGAGTTAAGTAAAGTCTTAAGGTAATTAATACGAGCAAAAAGTGCAATACTTTCTTTCCCTGTAAGAAGATCTTCCTTTTCGAGTTCCATTTTTAAGCTTTGTATTGATTCCGAGCAATCAATAAAGTCATTAAATTTTTCTGCAACTTTTTGCGGAATTTCTTCTCCACATAACCATCCAGCTTTTCCGATATCCGTAAGAATGGAAAAGTTACGTAATCGGGCGTTTCCAAAAGACAGTCCATTGTCAGTCGCATAAATTTTCTCTCGTGATTCCAATTGCCCATCTTCTTTTAACTGAAATATTTCGTTGAAGAGCGCGTTACTTGAATGTCTATCTGTCTCGTGAATGAGAATATCGAATAAAGCTAATGTGGCCATCATCTCTATTCTTGATTGCGATTTACTATTATTTTTGTCTGGTTTTTTATAAGGAGACCATTCACTAAGAGTTTTGGCGTTTGGAATGAATAACTGAATACTACCCAAACCGTGTTCGTTTCCTAAATCTCTAATTACCGTGAGGGGTACAATGTCTAAGCCTAGGTGCCGAGAGACAAGATAAGCTGCCCTCTCGTGTTTATAATAAGTTCCTGGTTCAATTTTTTCCCAACCAGGGATAACTTGTTCTAAACTGCGGGGTTTGTAAATCGCTAATCTGTTTTTGATTCCAACAACAAAAACACTTTCGTGCCCAAACATTTTTTCTGGTTGCTTAGTTATCTCTCCAACCTGAAATTCCTCTTCTGATAAGAAAATTTCTTCAACTGGTGCAATGTTATTATATTGTTTATTAAATCCTTCTCGCATTATTTAGTTACGTTATTGACGATCTAAATATTGTATTATAATATGCATATAGTTGAAAATGCAGTAGATTATGCACATTGTAAAAAGAAAGGTCTATGTTTTATGAAAAGAAAATTTGATGTCAACAAACCAACACTACTTTTCGTGGAAGAATACGAAAACACGCTCTCAAGGAAAGTAGAGTCGAACCAAACAATTAATCTGATTTTACTCAGATTCAAGCATAGCATGTTTTTTAGCCAGGCACATCTCGATGCCACCGCTAATATTCCTTGTTTTGTTTTTGACAAAGAAGAATCTGTCGAACATATGGTTGAAAAATTCAACAGATTCTGCGCCGAGAACGAAATTGCGGTTAACTACTTCTATAACGATTCTGAATACAATCAGGAAAATGTTCAGAGATTCGCCTCTTTGCTCAAACTTCCCGGAGCATTAGACGAATATCAAGCTCGTTGTGTGAGGGACAAAGCGGTAATGAAAGACAAGTTGCAGGAGCTTGGATATCGCACCATGCTCTATCGGGAGCTGTCTTCCATTGAAGATACGCTCGAATTCGCGGAAAGATTGGGTGGTTTTCCGTTCATCGTAAAATGGCGAAGAGGGCTATCCTCGAAGGAGGTGTATAAGATTGAGAATAGGAAGCAGTTGGAAGATCTTCGGCTTGACTATTCCACTCAACGGTTCATTGCAGAAACATACTGCCCGTATTTAATCTGGTGCTTTGACTCGCTTGTGCAAGACGGTAAGGTGGTCGGCACTTTTCTGACGTGGCTTCCTTATACCAATCTTAGCTTCGCCGAGAAAAAAGATAAATTTGCTCAAATCACGGTAAAGGAGTGCCCAAAGGATATCAAATTCGATGGGGGAAAAATCACTCAGAACCTCGTCGGCGAGCTTGGTTTGAAAAACGGTTACATTCAGATCGAAATCTTCGTTGATTCTTATGGACAACCTACGATTTGTGAATTTGCATGGCGAACCGCCGGAGAGCATATGTTATCAAACCAGAGTATTGCCTTCGATGTAGACGTTTGTTCTTTGCTGGTTGACATCATGGTTGGCAGAAAAATCCGACCCATTCCTCTGAAAGGGCAGCGATGTGTCGGAGACATGTTCTTGCCTTTAACCGATGGGGTTGTTGCGAAGATTTCTTCGTACGACGATCTTAAAGGACTCGATGGAGTGATTGGCGGTAATATCAACTACAAAGAAGGGGATGTCATCCGATCAAAAAGACAATACACAAGTTGTGCTGGCTGGGTTCAAGTTACCGGACGGACCGCAGAAGAGGTTTTAAGTAGGATGCTCAAAGTGTACGAGCGGTTTGAAATTGTGATAAGTTAAATTCAACTTCGCCCCAACGCATGATGCGTTGGGGCGAAATTTTTTCTACAACAAAAAGCCCGTACAGTGGTCTGTGCGGGCAATGGCTATAACATTCGAAAGACCTTAATGCCATTTTCTGCTTCCGTCTTATTTCGGGGTCGATGAATGATGTTTGTATAACACCGGACGCCGTCAATCATGAACGGCTTTCGCCCACCAAACTTAAAACGTATGCTACCGAGAGCGCAATCAACAGGGTCTAATTCGGTACCGGTGATTTGAAGAAGCTTGTCGATGGCGTTTTCACCTATAACCAACCCCACTTCAACCGATTTCCCCTTAAATGTCCGGAAAACCGCGTCTCGATACTTTTCAGACAGGTCAGAATAAATAATTTCTAGTGCCCACATATGCATCACAAGTTCCTTGCTTTCTGCGATGGTAAGTTCGACACCTTCAATCATTGCCTTCACTTCTTCGCGAAACGCCAAACCATGAGGTTTGATGATATAAAAACTAGTTTCCAATTTGCCACCTCGCTTTCTATATTTGAGTGTACTGCTTTCAAAGCCAAGTTTACTGATTTCTACTGAGATTTATCTTACCACTATTTTTAATTTACGCAAGATAGATATTATATTTTTCTTAGTTTGAATTTGTAAGGCGTAATCTGTTACAATGTCATTATGAAGGATACATCGCATACTCAACTTGTACCGTACCAATTTTCTTGGAAAGAAAAGTTTCAATTAGAAAAAGATAGAATACAGAAAATATTTAGCGATGGGGCGATTGGTATTGAACACATAGGAAGTACGTCTATTGATGGATTGTCGTCAAAACCGATTATTGACATAGCAGTTTTAGTAGAAAAACAAGAAAACGCAGATAAATTCATTGAAGTTCTTAATGAAATTGGATACTGGTATGATAAACCGAATTCCAGCGGAGAACGACATTTTTTTAGAAAAGGGAAACCGACGGAGTTTCATTTATCTATAGCATATTCTGATAAGGGAAATTTCTGGGAAAGACAAATTCTTTTCCGAGATTATTTGAGAAATCATTCTGACATACGCGATGAATATGCTGAACTAAAAGAAAGTTTGATAAGAAGCGACCCCACGGGGAATACTGTCTACGTAGCAGGTAAGACCAAATTTGTTCAAAAAATACTAAATCTGGCAAAAAAAGGTAAACTAAAAAAAGGCACTCGTGGCATTAAACTTTTTAGGAAAAATCTGGGCAGAGTCGGAAGGGGAGGGGAAGGGGGCGTCGTTTTTCGTGGAGATGAAGGCGAAAACAGCAATAATTTAAAAAAATAAAAGAAAAAAGGGAAAAAGGCGGTTTAAACCGCCTTTTTCCCTTTT
>CAYGHQ010000038.1:0-9620 GCA_964349845.1 uncultured Candidatus Saccharibacteria bacterium | reverse complement strand
GTAGCTCAGTTGGTAGAGCACGTCATTGGTAATGACGAGGTCTCCGGTTCAATCCCGGACTTCGGCTCAAGTGCGGGAGAGGGAAAATAATGTAGCTAGAAAAATTACGACCATTATATACTTTGATAGTGGTAGGGAATTTTGATATAATGTAGTTATGTCAAATCCGAAAAAACCAAGGAATAAATGTCTTTTTTGTGGTGGGGAACCTGCTCGGCCTAACTATAAATATTGTAGTAATGGGTGTCAGATTGAATATCAATATTTATCTTATATCAAAGATTGGAAGGATGGAAAAAGAAATGGATTGCAAAGCATAGGCACAGTTTCTCCTTATATTAAAAAATATTTACGAAGGAAATTTGATAATAAATGTTGCTTGTGCGGTTGGGCGCGAATTAATCAAAAAACAAATCAAATTCCTTTGGTTGCTGATCATATTGATGGAAATTGGAGAAATAATATTGAAAGTAATTTACGATTACTTTGCCCTAATTGTGATTCGTTGACTCCAATTTATGCGGGGTTAAATAGAGGAAATGGTCGGAAAGGAAGGGTATTAAGTAATAGGGCTAAGGAAGGAAGATTGTATCTAACAAGTATGCCGAAGTAGCTCAGTTGGTAGACCTGCCCGCCATCGCCCGAGCCACCGTAGCTTAATTGGTGAAGCAACGGTATCGTAAACCGTAGATTGTCGGTTCAAATCCGACCGGTGGCTCAGGCGAGGGCAGGCGGGGCAGCCGATTCGTAATCGGAAGATCGCGAGTTCGACTCTCGCCTCCGGCTCCCTGAAAGTTTCTTTTAATTTTATTTGTATGATATGATTTCTTTTAACCGCCAGAGGCGATTGATAAGCGGGATAAGATATCCCCCGAATTAAATTCCGGAGTAAGTACCGGGTAAAAATCAATCGGGCAGAATACAAAAAAAGGACGCTCTCGTTTAATTTTATTAAATGGTGTCCGCAATATGCAATAAAACAACCGCCTTTCCTCTGGCGGTTTTTTTGTAGACAATATAATGCTAATATACAAATGTAATGCAAATGCCACAAATCATGCAAATCTACGAATCAGAATTTCCCATTTGTGGACTTGAATTATTCGTGGCATTTGCATGCATTCGTAGATTTGAATCATATTTATGGAATACGAAAAACAAAAAATAGAGGAAAAAATCAAGGAATTGGAGGAGCAAATGAATTTGCCGGATTTTTGGGCTGACAAGGCAAAAGCTCAGGCGACAATAAAAGAAATTTCCGACCTAAAGTCTTCTTTGGAAGGGGTAGGAAAATATGACAAAGGAGATGCTGTTATTACGATTTTTTCCGGGGCGGGGGGAGATGATGCCGAGGATTTTTCCCGGATACTTTTTTCCATGTACAGAAAATATATTGAAGGAAAGGGTTGGGAAATTTATCTTATTCATCAAAATCAGAATGATCATGGAGGATTTAGAAATCTAACATTTGAAGTTCGGGGTAAAAATGCTTATGGAACCTTAAAAAACGAATCAGGCGTTCATCGGCTTGTCCGCATTTCTCCTTTTAACGCCAAACAACTTCGGCACACGTCTTTTTCCATGGTAGAAGCCATACCTAAATTTGAAAAAACATCGGAGATTCCGATTAACGAGGATGAAATTGAAATTACTTTTGCCCGTTCAAGCGGTCCAGGCGGACAAAATGTCAACAAGCGGGAGACGGCTGTCCGGATAGTCCATTTGCCTACCAAAATTTCCGTTCACGCGGACGGCGAAAGATCCCAGGCGGCCAACAAAGAAAAAGCCATGGCAATTCTCAAAGGTAAAATTTATAAAATGAGGGAGGACGAGAGAGTTGCCAAAGAAAAAGGCATGCAGATTTCCAAGACAACAAGCGTGGAGTGGGGCAACCAAATTCGCTCTTACGTCCTTCATCCATACAAAATGGTCAAAGATCATCGGACGAATATTGAAACAAGCAATGTGGACAGGGTTTTAGATGGCGGGATTGATGAATTTATTGAAGCGGAAAACAAAAGTAGGGGCTAGGTTCTAGGGATTAGGGACTAGGGAAGAAAAAACTGGGAACGGCCTAGGCCGTTCCCAGTTTTCAAAAAATTTCAATTTTGTTTTAAAGATGAAGATTGGTATAATTATCTTATCTTTGGTTTCGCCAGTCTTTCCCTAGTGGCTAGTGGCTAAACCCTAGTGGCTTCTCCATGATTTACTTTGATAAAGTCTCAAAAATATACCCCGACAATTCTGTGGCGCTAAACGGCGTTACTTTTGGCGTTGAGCCAAAAGAGTTTATTTCTATTGTCGGCCATTCCGGAGCGGGGAAAACCACTCTTTTAAAGATGATTTTAGCCGAGGAGAAGCCATCGGAAGGGAAAGTTTTTTTTGAGTCGGTTGACATTCACTCTCTCCGGAAAAATCAGATAAACAAATTCCGCCGGAAGGTAGGCGCGGTTTTTCAGGATTTCAGGCTCCTTCCCAATAAGACGGCTTATGAAAACGTGGCTTTTGCCATGGAAGCGGCCGGAAGGGCGGACGATGAAATTGCTTCTGATGTTCCGCATGTTCTTGAGCTTGTTGATTTGGGGAAAAAAATATGGAGTTTCCCGCACGAGCTCTCCGGAGGAGAAAAACAGAGGGTAGCTATCGCCAGAGCTATTGTTAATCAGCCGGATGTTATAATAGCGGATGAACCGACCGGAAATCTTGATCCGGTAAATACCTACGAAATTGTTCAGATTCTAAAGAAAATTAACGACCTTGGAACAACCGTCATACTTACGACGCATAATAAGGGAGTGATTGATTCGCTGGAGAGAAGAGTGATAACATTGGAGAACGGAAAGGTCATTAGGGACGATAAGGAGGGAAAATATATTTTATAGAATTTTGTCTGACAAAATTCTATAAAATATATTTTCCCTCCTAAATTGCCTAATTCACCTAATTTCTAATTACCTAATAAAAGTCCAAATAAGAAGAAATATCCAAATGAGTCAAATAAGAGATTTGGGAATTTGAATATTTGGTTATTTTATTAGGTGAGTTAGGTAATTAGAAATTAGGTGAATTTATAAAACATGCTCTGGACCAACATAAAACGCGTCATAAGATCGGGTTTTGTCAGTTTCTACCGAAACGGCTTCATTTCCGCTTCTTCGGTTTTGGTTATGACTGTTACTCTTTTTGTTGTAGGTTCCGTAGTTTTTCTTCTGGCCACTCTTGACTCATCTCTTTCAGAGATAAAAAACAAAGTTGACGTTAATGTCTATTTTGTGACTTCTGCCACGGAAACCGACATACTAAATCTTCAAAAAACTCTGAAGTCTTTGCCGGAAGTAAAAGATGTGACTTACACCTCCAGAGAAGAAGCCATGGAGAATTTTAAGAAACGGCATGAAAACGACGAATATACTCTTCAGGCTCTCCGCGAGCTTGGCGAAAATCCTTTAGGCGCAGTTTTGAATATAAAAGCCAAAGAGCCTTCGCAATATGAAGGGATCGCTGAATTTTTAAAAAGCGACAATGCTCTTTCTGGAGAGAGGAAGGTTATTGTTGATGAAGTGAATTACTACAATAATAAAGTCGCCATAGATAAACTTGTCTCTATTATTTCTTCTGCTCGTACCCTCGGTATTGCCCTTGCTCTTCTTTTGGTGATTATTTCTCTTATTATCGTATTCAATACTATCCGGCTTGTTATTTATATTTCCCGCGAAGAAATTTCCGTGATGCGTCTTGTCGGAGCGAGCAATAAATACATAAGGGGGCCGTTCGTGGTAACGGGAATTTTGTATGGGATTTCCGCGGGAATTTTGACTCTTCTCATGTTTTATCCAGTTACTTACTGGCTTGGAAGCGCCACGGAGAATTTCTTCAGCGGAATAAATATTTTCAGATACTACGTAACTAATTTCAAGGAAATTTTTTCTATCGTGATGGGCTTTGGAATAATTTTAGGAGCGATTTCAAGCTATTTGGCAGTGAGGCGACATCTTACGATTTAGATTATTTTTGTCATTCCCGTGCTCCCACCCCTCACCGAAGACGGAGCTCCCCTCAGGCAGGGGAGCTGGGGAATCCAGTCTTGGTAATTAAAAAAGCCGGATTTGCCCTTTGGGCAAATCCGGTTTTGATTTAATGGTTACAGTATTTGGCGAAATCATCACTGACCCGTCTTAATTTACTTGCCTCCTCTTCCAATCGCTTAATTTCTTCCCCCAAATTCCTATTTTGTTTTTCCAGCTCTTCAATCCTTTTATCCCTCCTTTCCAATAAATCTTTAATTTTAGGAATGAGGACATCCCTAATTTCCCATGCTGTCTCTGTGGCCTGGGTTCTAAGGTTTGTCATTTGTCCAATGTTGCCCAAATTAACTGCTTTATCGGATAAGGCCTGCAGAACACTTTTTTCCACTTCAGTCATATCAATCCTTTCTTTTTTAAGAACATTTCGGTTTGAATAATACTCGTCAAAAGTTTAAATGTCAACCCCGTAGTGAAATTTTGCTTTGTTTGCCAGTTTTTAAATAAATTTCCATAAGAGGAAAATTTTTGGAGGAAGCCCTGTCTTCAGATTAAAAATAAAATATTGCAAACAAAAACTAAAGCAAAATTCTACTACGGGGTCAATCGTGCGGAGAAAAATAATATTTGTTAATATTACATCAATTATTTTTCAAACTCTGTTTTCCTCTTCCCCTCAGACGAGGGGAAGTGCCGAGTCTTCGAGGCGATGGGGAGCTGAAGAATCAGAATATAACACCTCCCCCTAGAGTTCCCTTACAGGGACTGTCCACTTCTTCGCTCTCGCAGACTCGAGCTGAAGAAGTCTTGCGGGGCTCCAAGTCTTCGCCCCTCACCCCTCGACTGAGGGGGAAAGGAAACCAAAACCCTTAAATTTAAATTCTCATTATATTTCTATGAAAAAACACAAATACATTTTTGTTATCGGCGGAGTTATGTCTGGTGTGGGAAAGGGAATCAGCGTTTCTTCCATGGGGAAAATTTTGCAGGCCAAGGGTTTCAAGATCAACGCGGTCAAGGTTGATCCGTATTTAAACGTGGACGCGGGCACGATGAATCCGACCGAGCACGGAGAAGTTTTTGTCCTCTCTTCCGGACTTGAGTGCGATCAGGATATGGGAAATTACGAAAGATTCATGGATTTGAATCTTGGCCACGATGATTACATCACAAGCGGAATGGTTTATAAGCATGTCATTGAGAAAGAAAGAAATTTGGGTTATAAAGGAAAATGCGTGGAAGCTATACCCCATATTACCGGAGAAATAACCCGAAGAATTGAAAAAGCTGCCGAAGAAAGCGGATCCGATATTTCCATAATTGAAATCGGAGGAACGGTAGGAGACTATCAAAACATAATGTTTATTGAGGCTGCTCGCGTTCTTCATCTTAAAAACCGCGGGGACGTAGTTTTTATAATGGTAAGTTATCTGCCCATTCCTTCCACAGTAGGAGAGATGAAAACCCGGCCTACGCAAAATGCCGTTCGGCTTTTGAATTCCTATGGAGTCCAGCCGGATTTTATTATCGCGAGAAGCGCTGTGCCTCTTGATCAAAAGCGTAAGGAGAAAATTGCCATCTCCTGCAATGTATACACGGATCATGTTATTTCTGCGCCGGATATTGAAAGTGTCTACGACGTTCCGGTAAATTTTGAAAAAGATAATCTGGGTGAACTTATTTTAACCGCCTTAAGTTTAAAGAAAAAATCTAAAAAAGACGGCCTCACTCCCTGGAAAAGATTCGTGTCTAAAACCAAATCGGCCGTGGAGCCGGTCAATATCGCTGTTGTGGGAAAATATTTTGACACGGGAGACTTCGTTCTTTCGGATGCTTATGTCTCGGTTATTGAGGCAGTAAAATATTCCGCCTATGAGATCGGCCGAAAAGCTAAAATGACATGGATAAATTCCAAAGACTTTTCCGCCTCAAGCGGATCCGCTAGTGGCGGAGAAAACGGATCTAAGGAGGTTTCCATGTTAAAAGATTTTGACGGCGTGCTTGTGCCTGGCGGGTTTGGCGATTCCGGTATTGATGGAATTTTAAAAGCAATAAAATTTGCTAGAGAAAATAAAATTCCATATTTGGGATTGTGCTATGGTATGCAACTTGCGGTTATTGAATATGCCAAAAATGTTTTAGGAATTAAAGATGCCAATACTACCGAAATTGATCCGGGAACGGCTAACCCTGTCATTGACATTATGCCCGATCAGAAGAAAAATCTGGCTGAAGAAAAATACGGAGCGACTATGAGGCTTGGATCATACGAGTGCAATCTTTTGGAGGGAACGATTGCCCGCAGGGCTTACGGAGAAAAGTCTGTTTCCGAACGCCATCGCCATCGCTACGAGGTTAATCCTTCCTATATTGAAAAAATTGAAAGAGCTGGAATGGTTTTTTCAGGCAAGTCTCCCGACGGAATTCTTATGGAAATCGCCGAGCTTCCCCAATCGGTTCATCCTTTTTTCCTTGGCACCCAATTCCATCCCGAATTTCAGGCACGACCCCTTTCCCCGCACCCTCTTTTCACGGAATTTTTGAAATTGGCTATCCAAAAAATCCGGAAGCCCGTGAAGTCGCCAATTTTAAAAGTGGAAGTTAAGAAATAAACTTATGGCGATTATAAAAAAGAAAATTTGGGCGGAGTATTTTGAAGCGGTAGAATCCGGCAAGAAAAAATTTGAATTTCGAGTGGCGGATTTTCCCGCGAAGGAAGGAGACACTTTGGTATTGGAAGAATGGAATCCGAAAACCAAAAAATACACTGGAAGAAAAATTGAAAAGAAAATTACTTATATTGGAAAATTTGAATTGGATTCTTTTGCTCAAAAAGAACTTTTGGAGAAGTGGGGATTTTACATTTTTTCTCTTAAGTAACACGGTATTTATAGATTTTAAGTAAAAAACCAGCATACAATCATTTTACGCGATCGCGTAAAATGATTGTATGCTGGTTTTTGAACTTTGATAGTTTTTTTATGGTGGTTCCAAGTAAGTTTGGTTCGTCAAAAAAAGAAAATCTGATATACTGCCTTTAATGAAAAAAAGGCAGATTTATATGGATTATGCTGCTACTACCCCCGTTTTGCCGGAGGTTTTTCGCCTTATGAAGCCGTATTTTGGGGATAAATTCGGAAATCCCGGAAGTCTTTATGATTTGGGTAGGGTAGCTAGGGTGGCCATAAGGGAGGCAAGGGAGAAAATAGCGAAGGTTTTAGGGTGCAAATCGGATGAACTTTTTTTCACATCCTCTGCCACAGAAGCAAACAATCTGGTGATTTTAGGATTGGCTCGGGCAAACAAAGAATTTGGAAAAAGGATAATTATTTCAAATGTTGAGCACAAGGCCACTTTTTCCGCTTGCGAAGCTCTCAAAGAAGAAGGGTTTGAAATTATAAAAATTCCCGTCGGAGAAGATGGAATAATCATTTTGGATGAATTTAAAAAAGCTTTGACTCCCGGTACGATTTTGGTTTCTGTAACGATGGCTGACAGCGAAACTGGAACAATACAGCCGATTGCCAAAATCGCGAAAATTATAAGCGATTTTGGCAATCGCCAACTTACAACTTACAACACACAACCTATAACCGACCGAAAACCTATCTTTCACATTGATGCTAGCCAGGGGGCTTTGTATCAAAATATTGGCGTTGAATATTTGGGGGCGGATCTTTTGACTCTTTCTTCCCATAAAATAGGGGGACCAAAAGGAGTGGCTGGGCTTTTTATAAAAAGAGGGACAAAGATAAGGCCGATTATTTACGGAGGCGGACAGCAGAGAAATATCCGGAGCGGGACGGAAAATGTTCCAGCGATCGTCGGTTTCGGGGAGGCAGTTTCTTTGTGCGGGAAAAATAAAAAAGAGGAAGCGGAAAGGATAAAAGGGCTTCGGGACAAATTGGAAAAAGGGATTTTTGAAAAAATTCCAAAGGCAATTCTGAATGGCCATAAAGAAAATCGCTTGCCGAATTTTTTGAATGTTTCTTTTTTGGACATTGAAGGAGAAGCTCTTCTTTTGTATCTGGATAATTTGGGAATCTCTGTTTCTACAGGATCGGCTTGCGATTCGGAAAGTCTGGAGCCCTCATATATTCTCCAAGCTCTTGGCCGGTCTTATGAATTTATCCACGGGAGTATTCGTTTTTCTTTGGGAAAAGCCAATACGGAGAGTGATATTGACTATACCCTGAAGCATTTACCGGTCGTGGTAGAGAAACTTCGTAAAATCTCGCCACTAAATTTGAAAATGGGCGAGAAGAAAGAAATTTCCGAACCGAAAGCGTTTTTGGGAGGGAAGACACCGCATTTTTTAAGAAAATCCGAAATCCGAAGCACGAAATCCGAAACAAACGAAGCCAAATAAAGAAAATCCAAAATTCCAAACAAAGGTATCTCTTGTTTTGATTTTTTATATTTGAATTTTCGGGGTTTGTTTCGTATTTCGGATTTAGTGCTTCGGATTTAAAATTTTTAAAATATACATTTAAAATAATGGTAAGAAAAAACAAACCGGATGTGATTAATAAGATGGTTGGCGGAAGCTGGGCATACTCGCCCGAAGTCAAGGATCATTTTTTCAATCCGCGCAATTTGCTTTGGGAAGATCCTAAAGAGGCAAAATATGACGGCGAAGGGATTGTGGGTAGCCCGGCATGCGGGGACGTCATGCGGGTTTGGCTTAAAATTGACAAAAAAAACGACAAGATAAAAGAGTTCAAATGGAGGACGTTCGGATGCGCTTCAGCGATTGCTTCCACTTCCATGCTTTCGGTTATGGTTACGGAAAAAGGCGGAATGAAAATTGACGAAGCTTTAAAAATCCGCCCGCAGGATATTATGAAAAGATTGGGAGGGCTTCCGGACAGAAAAATCCATTGCTCTGTCCTCGGTGATAAGGCCTTACGAGCCGCTTTGAATGATTGGTTTAAGAAAACAAATCAGTTTGACCGGATTGTTTTGGACGGACAGAAAGTTGTTGATCCAAACACAAAGACGACAGAGGCGGACATTGAAGAAGCGGTTTTGGAGGGCGCTACCACGTTAGAAGCTGTCCAAAAAAGGACGAAAGTGGGGGTGGGGTATCCGGAGTGTATACAGGAAGTTGAGGAGCTTATTAGGTTTTATACGGAAAAATACTTTAGAGAAAATCCAAAATCCAAATAAAATCCCTCGGCCCCGCCCGAATTATGCGGGGCCACTCCCTTTAAGAAAGGGAGATTTAAATCCTCCTTTCTTAAAGGAGGTGGCCGGTACTCCGGACGGAGGATTTTAAAACTAATAAGGAAATGCGAGAAAAAGTTGAAAAAATACTAAATAAGGTTCGGCCATATATCAAAATGCACAACGGAGATGTGGATCTTTTAAGCGTGGAAGATGGCGTGGTTACTCTTAAAATTTCCGGCGCTTGCGCAAATTGCAAAATGGCTGATTTAACTTATAATAATCTTGTTACAGGGCTTATTAAGGACGAGGTGCCGGATATAAAGGAGGTGGTTTTAATAAAATAATTTCAAAATAAAAATCCGAAATCCGAAGCACGAAATCCGAAACAAACGAAGCCAAATAAAGAAAATCCAAAATTCCAAACAAAGA
>CAYGHQ010000037.1:8817-9814 GCA_964349845.1 uncultured Candidatus Saccharibacteria bacterium | reverse complement strand
GTATCACAATGAAATAATTGGAAAATGCCGCCGTCCGCGAAGCGGACGGCGGCATTTTCCAATTTACCTCTACAGGCTCAAATTTCGAATAATTTCAACCGTAATAACCGGCTCGTCCGACTCTTCAATGTAGCCATAGAAGCGGACGGTATCCCCCTCTAAAAACCTTGAAAGAAGCGCTAAATTTCTGGTTTTGTTCCAAACAAGGCTTTTTTCTCCAAGTTTTACCTTATAATCCTTCCCTTCCGCCCTTACCGTAAGAACCGAAGGAAGAGAAGCGCTCGTCATGCTTTTCAAAACCCCTTCAAAATTTCTCGGCTTGAAAATATTCATATCTATAAAAACCGTAACCGCTTTGGCGTCCATTATTTTAGCAGTATGATTGTACACTCCGTTCACGCTTAAAATTCTGTCTCCGGTTTTTATGTGCCCGAAGCCCACTTTTCGCGAACCCAGAGTTATGGATGTTTCCGGAGACACTTTCACCAAAATTGTTCCCCGCGAACCGGCTTCCATGCTGAAAGCTTCCGTAGTTGTCGCCAGCGAAACGACTTTTCCGCTCATGGCATTCTGTTCGTTCGTATCGGAAATGTTTTTGATCAAATTGGCGTTTATTGTAAGGGAATCCGATCCTGATTCAAGCTCTCCGGTAATGTAAATATAGTCCCCGACTTTCATGTCCTTAACAGCTATGGTTTCGCCGAATTTCCTCACAACTTCCGTCTTGCTGTTTGTCTTGACGATAAGCCGAACGAAAGAATTCCCCCAGATAAGGCGAGTGTACAGCGTCCCTCCGGCAAACTGAAAAATTTTAGCTCCGTTTATGACCGCCTTTCCCTCCTTATCTATAGAGACCTCTGTCCGCAAGTCGTTGGAAACGAAATCTTTTCCCTGCCCTTCTCCCAGCAAAGGAATAAGAAGCATGCCCACAATTCCCAATGATATTATTTTTTTTAACATAAAATTTTAGATTTAAGTTAGCAGATTAAAGACTAAA
>CAYGHQ010000037.1:0-8807 GCA_964349845.1 uncultured Candidatus Saccharibacteria bacterium | reverse complement strand
CTTTAATCTTAAATCTTTAATCTGTTGTTTAACCATACCACAAAATCCGTTTTTAAACAAAGAAATTCTGGCTCGCGATACGAGGTTTTTGAATTTGTGGTATATAATTTGAATATGGAGCAGGATAAAAAAGAAAAAGAGGAAAAAGGATCGGAGGAAAAATTTTGGCCGGAAACGCTGGCTTTGGCCTTTGAGTTGGGCTATACTATCGCCATTCCGATTGTCGGTTTTGCCCTTTTAGGACGACTGGCGGATAGGTTTTTCGGATCATCGCCATTTTTGATACTAGCGGGAGTTTTGGTTTCAATTTTTCTTTCAAGTTGGCTGATATATAAGAAAGTAGCGAAGATAATAAAATAAAAATCCGAAATCCGAAGCACGAAATCCGAAACAAATCCCGAAAATTCAAATAACCGAAATCCAAAACGAGAATTGTCTTTGTTTGGAATTTTGGATTTTCTTTATTTGGCTTCGTTTGTTTCGGATTTCGAATTTCGCGCTTCGAATTTAAATTGTATGGAAATCTCCATCAAAGCTGAAGAAATATTTCATATCGGAATTTTTCCGGTTACAAACACGCTTTTAACTTCTTGGCTTGTCGTGGCTGTTTTGTGCATCTTGGCTTTTTTGATTTCTCGCAACATTAAATATGTTCCGGGAAAAATCCAGAACTTTTTTGAATTTGTGATTGAGTCTTTACTTGGGTTTTTTGAAACTATCGCGGGGTCGCGGGAAAAAGCCGTAAAATTTTTCCCCATTGTCGCCACTATTTTTCTTTTTGTCCTTCTTTCAAACTGGATGGGAATCTTGCCGGGAATAGGATCTATCGGTTTCCACGAAATTCACGAGGAAAAAGAGGTTTTTGTTCCCCTTTTCCGGTCTGTCAATTCGGATTTAAATATGACTTTGGCTCTGGCTTTGATCGCAGTCGTTCTCTCACATCTTTACGGAATTTGGACGATAGGATTTAAACATCATGTCGGAAAATTTCTGAATTTTTCCGGCCCTGTGAATTTTTTCACGGGAATTTTGGAGGCCATTTCAGAATTTGCCAAGATCATTTCTTTCTCCTTCCGTTTATTCGGAAACGTTTTTGCCGGCGAAGTCTTGCTTGTAATTATCGCTTTTCTCATCCCTTATCTCGCCCCCGTTCCCTTCCTCGGCCTTGAGCTTTTCGTCGGCCTCATCCAAGCCCTCATTTTCGCCACCCTTACGATGGTATCTTTGATCTCGGCAACAGAAGCCCACAGTGAACACTAAATACATTCTTGTTGTCATTCCCGCGAAGGCGGGAATCCAGAATTAATTTTCAATTTCCAATTTGCAATTTTCAATCAATTCACAATATTTCAATTACCAATATTCAAACCTAGACTGGATTCCCGTCTTCGCGGGAATGACAGAAACCCACATAATCCACAAAAAACAAGTGTGGATTTTCAGAAAAATATTGTATATACTACAAGAACCAAGCAACTTGCCTGGTTTTTATTTTTGTTAGCATAACACGAATCCACAAATTAGATCACAAATACCACGAATAAACACCACCCCCTTCAATTCCCCCTCGTCTGAGGGGGAAAGGAGACTTCTATTCGTGGCATTTGTGTATCATTCGTGGATTTGCATTATATATATGGAAACCCTCGCAGCAGCTATCGCTATCGGTGTCGGTTCATTAGGCCCGGGACTCGCTATCGGAATGTTGGCTGGAAAAGCCATGGAAGCTATCGGACGAAATCCGGAAGCCGCTCCAAAAATCCAGACGGCTATGATTTTGGCTATCGCTTTCGCGGAAGCCATCGCGATTTACGCGCTTGTAGTGGCGCTTATTATCAAGTTCGTATAAGTAAATATAATCCGAATCCACGAATCTTATGCGAATGCCACGAATAACACTAATCCACAAATGGGAATTCTTTATTCGTAGATTCGCATGATTTGTGGCATTTGCATTATATTTGTGGATTTGAATTATGAATGAGCTTCTTTCGCAACTCGGAATAGAATGGAAAATTCTTATCGCCCAGATAATAAATTTCGCGATACTTTTTTTTGTTCTCCGAAGATTCGCTTACCGGCCTCTCGTCAAGATGTTAGATGAGAGAAGAGAAAAAATAAAAAAGGAAAAAGAAAACGCCGACTCCATAGAACAAAAGTTAAAGGAAGTTGAAAGTTCAAAAGAAGAAGTTCTGTCAAAAAGCCGGACCGAGTCGGAAAAAATCATAAAATCGGCCGAAAAAGACGCGATTAGCGTAAAGGAAAGAATTTTGGCGGAGGCGACCCTTGAATCGGAGAAAATCAAACAGGAAACGGAAAAGAACATAACCGAGAACAAGAAGAAATTGTTGGATGAAGTAAGGAAAGAAACCGGAGCGCTTTTAGCGGATACGATTGAGAAAAGTTTGGGGGATGTGTTGGATGAGAAGACAAAGAAACACCTGACAGAAAAATCATTATTGCTGATTTCAGAAAAAACAAAACATAGCGGGTAAAATTAACCTAATTCCTAATTGACCTAATTAACCTAATAAAATCCCAATAAGAAGAAATGTCCAATTGGGGATTGGTGCTTGGGAGTTTATTAGAAATTAGATCAATTAGGTTAATTAGAAATTTAATTATGAAGTACTCCCCCAAACAATATGCCCAAGCCTTTTCCGAACTTCTCAAAAACGAGAAGGGCGATAAATTGCGCGCCCTTGCCAAAAAATGCGCGGAAGAACTTTTCAAAAATAATGCGGGCGGAATGTGGCCGGAAATAGAAAAAGAGATAGAAAATATCGCCGACCGCGAAGGGGGCGTAAAAAGAATTTTAATTGAAACGACAGAAGCTCCCTCGGGAGAAACTTTAAAAAAATATTTTGAAAAAGGAACAAAAATTTCACTGGTGAAAAATCCTGAAGTTTTGGGAGGAATAAAAGCGGAGATGGGAGATGTGAGAGTGGATGATACGATTCAAATGAGGTTAAATAAGTTGAGAAAAACCTTAACTGAAAATTAATTTCTAATTTCTAATTGACCTAATTAACCTAAACAATACCCAATAAGAAGAAAATCCCAATTGGGAATTGGTGCTTGGGAATTTATTAGAAATTAGGTCAATTAGGTTAATTAGAAATTTTTCAGAAATAAAAATGGAAAATGATAAAGATACCATAATTGAAAAGCTGAAATCAGAAATTTTAGGACTGAGCGTCAGTCCTTCCTTTGACCATATCGGTAAAGTTACCAAGGCTTCCGATGGAGTAGCCGATATCCGCGGACTTTCCAAAGTTCTTTATTCGGAACTTGTGGAATTTGAAGTTGGCGAAGGAAAGACCGTGCTTGGAATGGCTTTAAACTTGGAAGAACATTCCGTTAGAGCCATTATTTTGGGCGACTCTCGGCTTATCAAAGAAGGCCAGACCGTAAAAGGCACGGGAAAAATTCTTTCTATTCCGGTTTCTAACGCCTTGATCGGACGCGTCATAAACCCGCTCGGAGAGCTTTTGGACGGCGGACCAGCCCTTCCAACAGCCAAAATGGATTTGTACCCCCTTGAAAAAACCGCGCCGGGAGTTATCACCCGCGAATCGGTCAATACTCCCCTTCAGACTGGTATTAAAGCCATTGATGCTTTGATCCCTATCGGCCGAGGACAGCGCGAACTTATCATTGGAGACAGACAGCTCGGAAAAACAGCCGTTGCGGTGGACACAATCATCAATCAAGGAAAAGATAAAAAATACAAAACGCCAATTTGCATTTACGTGGCTATCGGACAGAAAGAATCAAAAGTCGCCCAGATAGTTGAAAAATTAAAATCTTCGGGAGCGATGGAATACACGATTGTTGTCGTGGCCGGAGCATCCGATCCGGCTTCCCTCCAATACCTCGCTCCTTACGCCGGATGCGCCATCGGAGAATATTTTATGGACAAAGGGCAGGACGCGCTTGTTGTTTATGACGACCTTTCCAAACACGCTTGGGCTTATCGCCAGATTTCTTTGATTTTAAGAAGGCCCCCGGGACGCGAAGCCTACCCGGGAGATGTTTTTTATCTTCACTCCAGACTTTTGGAGCGCGCCGCCAAACTCGGAAAAAAATATGGCGGAGGATCTTTGACAGCCCTTCCCATTATTGAAACCCAGCTTGGAGATATTTCGGCCTACATTCCGACAAACGTTATTTCCATTACTGACGGACAAATTTATCTAGAGCCGGAACTTTTCTATCAGGGAGTTCGGCCGGCTCTTAATGTCGGACTTTCGGTTTCGCGCGTGGGATCGGCCGCCCAAACGAAGGCCATGAAGAAAGTGGCCGGAACGCTCCGATTGGATTTGGCGCAATTCCGAGAACTGGCCGCTTTCGCCCAATTCGGACAGGAACTTGATAAAGAAACATCTGCGAAAATTGAGCGCGGAAGGCGATTGACCGAGCTTTTGAAACAGCCCCAATACGCGACCATGCCATTTGAGGAAGAAGTGATCTCAATTTTCTCTGCTGTCCGAGGATTCATGGATAAAGTTCCCGTTTCCGACATTTCCCGCTTTGAAGTAGAGCTTCTCAAATTTATGAAAAATCGGCACTCCGATATTGTTAAAACAATCGTTGAATCAGGGGAAATTTCGGGAGAGACAGAGAAGTTATTGTCGGGGGCGGTCGGGGATTTTGGGGAGAATTACTTTAAAACGAAATAATCTTTGTCTTCCTCCCCTCCTGCCTGAGGAGGGGACCGCGAGTCTTCGAGCAGGGGTGGTGAGAGAGAATGTCTGGTGGTTACTTTCTCCCACCCCTCCGTCGGAGTACCGACACCTCCCCTCAGGCAGGGGAGGAGGAAACCTAAAACAGTTCTTTGGAAATTTAAAACCACGAAAAGAGCCGCGCGGGGCGCGGCTCCAAAGGTGTTACATGAGATTATCTTTTCCGAGTTTTTCCCAAAACATTTAAAGTTTTCCGTAGTTTTTCAGATTTTTCTTCCGATGTATCTACATGTGCAAGGGGGGTAAGTGTAACATTGATTTCTTTCTTATTGTCAGAATCTACAGATGATGAGGCGCTTAACGCAAGATAGTACATACCATCTTTCATTTTAATCCAAAGAGAGATGATACCAATTTCAGTTACACAAAGTACAACGTCCTTATTAACCCTAACCCACCTGGCAAACACAAGAGAACGACGAAAAAAACGTCCTGTATACGAGATCTCAACTTCTGAACCGTCATCAATTTTAATGAGCATAATTTTCCTTTCGGCTCCAAACCTCCAAGCGTTTACTTGGTCAAAAGAGCAATGTTCAGGTTTCTATGTATATCTTAGCATAAGGTGGTTTAAAAGTCAACCCAGTAGTGAAATTTCGGCTTGTTTGCCCCACTTTTATAGATAAATAATTACGAAAAACCTTTATTTATCAACATATTTTAGCAATATGATAATAAGGTTATTTGCAAACAGAAAGCGAGCCGAAATTCTACTACTGGGTCAAGCAATTTAGGTGATTAAATAGAGAAAATGGTAAAAATGGCTTAGAATAAAGAGAAAATCAATATGGGGTTCCCCATCTCCCCTGCCTGAGGGGAGATGTCCCGGCCTTGCGGGACAGAGGGGTGGGAGAAAGTAATCACCCAGACATTCTCTCCCACCACCCCCTTCGCAAGGCCTCAGACCCCTCCTCAGGCAGGAGGGGAGGAGGAAACCCAAGATTAAATTTTATGGCATCCCCCCGAGCTTTAAAAAACCGAATAAAGTCCACCAAAAACATCGCCCAGATCACCAAAGCGATGGAGACTGTTTCCGCGGCCAAAATGAGGAAAAGCCAGATGGTGGCCTTGCGTTCACGCCCGTTTGCACAGGGGGCTTTAAGAATTTTGCGGAACGTAAAAGCTCGATTGTCCGAGGAGTTTAATACTCTCTCCCCTCTCCTTTTTGAAAGGCCTGTCCAAAAAACTTGTTTAGTTGTCGTAACATCCGACAAGGGTTTAGCCGGAGCGTTTAATAGTTCCGTCATCCGCCGAGCCGAAAAGTTCCTCGCGGAAAAAGGAAAAGAAAATATTTCCATAATAGCTGTCGGAAAAAAAGCCAAAGACTTTTTCGGAAAAAGAGCAACTGTTTCTGCAAGCTTCACCGGCTTCGGCGATTACATTGAAATGGAAGAAACTTCTCCCCTCGCGAAGAAAATTACTAATATCTATACAAAAAAAGAAGCCGACGAGATTTTCATTTTATACACGAATTTTCTTTCCGCTTTAAAACAAGAAGTTGTTCTCCGGAAAATCCTCCCTTTCTCCGAAGAAAATATTGAAGAAATTATCGGGGGAATCGCGCCGGAAAAAGGAAAATTTGCAGAGGAGAAAGAAAAAAATAAAAAAGCAGAAAGTATAAAGAAAGAAAAAAATAAAAACGCCAGCCCCCACATTTTTGAGCCTTCTCCCGCCGAAGTTATGGAAAAAATCCTCCCGTCATTGATTGAAATCCAGATTTATCATAGTATTCTTGAAGCAAACGCCTCGGAACATTCGTCCCGCATGATGGCTATGAGAAACGCCAGAGATAATGCCGGTGAATTCATTGACGAATTGACGCTCAAGTATAATACGGCAAGACAAGCGGGGATAACCAAAGAATTGATTGAGATAACGGGAGGAGCGGCAGCATTGGAGACATAAAACGAAATATACTCGCAAAGCCTCGCGAAATAAATAGAAATATGCTTCGCGAAATTAATTTCTATTTATTTCGGCTTCGTATATTTCGCCATTCTTATGGCATATTTCATAGTAAACTTGTTTAATAATTTAAAAAACAGATTAAATTCATCATGAACAACACTGGTAAAATTATCCAAATAATAGGCCCAGTTGTAGACGTTGAGTTCAGTGGTTCTGTCCCCGCTGTTTATTCGGCGCTCACAATAGCGCGAAACAAAGAGGATGAAAATGACCTCGTTTTGGAAGTAGCCGGACATTTGGGCGGAGGAAGAGTCCGGGCGATTTCCATGGGAGCCACGGAAGGATTACAGAGAGGTTTGGAAGTTAAAGCCACGGGCGAACCGATAAAAATTCCCGTGGGAAAAGAAATTTTGGGAAGAATGTTTTCTGTACTTGGAGATCCGATTGACGGACTTCCGGATATTAAAGTTAAAGAAAAATGGCCGATCCACAGGAAACCGCCAGCTTTTACGGAACAATCCACAAAAGTGGAAATTTTTGAAACTGGAATCAAAGTTATTGATCTTATCGCGCCATTCATCAAAGGAGGAAAAATCGGACTTTTCGGCGGAGCCGGTGTCGGTAAAACTGTTTTGCTTCAAGAACTTATCCGAAACGTAGCCACTGTTCAAAAAGGCTATTCTGTTTTTGCCGGTGTTGGAGAGCGAACCCGCGAAGGAAATGATTTGTACAATGAAATGAAGGCTTCGGGAGTTTTGGCCCAAACCGCGCTTGTTTTTGGACAGATGAATGAGGTGCCGGGCGCCCGTCTCCGCGTAGCTCTTTCGGGGCTTACTATGGCCGAGTATTTCCGAGATACGGAAGGAAAAGACGTTTTGCTTTTCATTGATAACATTTTTCGCTTTACCCAAGCCGGATCGGAAGTTTCAGCCTTGCTTGGAAGAATGCCGTCAGCCGCCGGATATCAGCCGACTCTCGCCAACGAAATGGGAGAGCTTCAGGAAAGAATTGCGTCCACCAAAAAAGGATCAGTCACCTCCGTACAGGCAATTTACGTTCCGGCGGATGATATCACAGACCCTGCTCCAGCTACCACTTTTGCTCACTTGGATTCCACCATCGTCCTCTCCCGTCCCCTTTCGGAGCTTGGAATCTACCCGGCCGTGGATCCGCTTGATTCAACTTCCAGTGCCCTTTCGGAAAGTATTGTGGGAGAAGAGCATTACAAAGTAGCCCGCGAAGTCCAGAGAATTATTCAAAGGTATCGCGACTTGCAGGACATTATCGCCATTTTGGGAATTGAGGAGCTTTCAGAGAGTGACCGAACACTTGTGGAGCGCGCCAGAAAAATCCAAAGATTTCTTTCTCAGCCTTTCATGGTAGCCGAGAGCTTCACGGGGCGTCCCGGCAAATTCGTTACCCGCGCCGAGACAGTCCAAGGATTCAAGGAGATCATTGATGGAAAGATGGACGGTGTGCCGGAGCAGAAGTTTTATATGATTGGAAATATAGATGAAGCCAAAAGATAAAATTCGAAATCCGAAGCACGAAATTCTAAACAAACGAAGCCAAATTCTAAATTCAAATATCTAAATGGGAATTTTTTATTTTCTTGTTTAGAATTTTGGATTTTCCCCATTTTTCCGCCTGCGCGGATCCGCAAGGGCGGACGGGATTTGTTTCGGATTTCGGATTTCGTGCTTCGTGCTTAAACAATATGCATCTTCAGATTTACTCTCTCTCCAAAACAATATTTGACGGACAAGCTCACTTGATTACTTTACCGACCGAGTCCGGCGAGATAACAGTGCTTCCTAAACACGCTTCTTTGACGACCATATTAAAAAAGGGAGAAGTGAAAATTAAAAATGCGGAGGGAGAAAAAATTTTTCCCATTGAAGGAGGTTTTGCCGAGATTTCAGATTCAAAAGTGATTGTTTTGGAGACGAAAAAATAGACAAGAGGCGAAAAACAAATCTGAATAACCATGGACGCAAAACAGCCGGAAAAAAATTAGACTTATTTTAAACGATCGTTTAAAATAAGTCTAATTTTTTTCCGGCTGTTTTGGTATTAAGCTGTTTATTTTTTATTGTTTTTAATGCGAATCTCGTTAGGCGAACTTTGCTATACTAGAGCCATAAAAGCTTAATT
>CAYGHQ010000036.1:0-10069 GCA_964349845.1 uncultured Candidatus Saccharibacteria bacterium | reverse complement strand
ATAAAGGGAGTGGCCATTCTTATGGCCGAGGGATTTTTTTGGAATTTTAAATCCTCCGGCGGAGTACCGCCACCTCCTTTAAAAAAGGAGGATTAAAAAAACAAAAACAATAAGTTTCATTATACTGTCGGACTTTCCGCCATCTTACTGTTCTGCAAATCGTCAAAATATTCCATAAGAGTGGTGGCTACGGGGACGGAAAGGAGGAGTCCCAAGAAGCCGGCTAGCTTGTAGCCTATGATAAGAGCGAGAATAACCAAAATGGGCGGTACACCGATAATTTTTTTGACAACGAGAGGATAAATTAAATGATTTTCAAATTGGTGGATAATGAGATAAAGCCCGGCCACCAAAAGCGAGAATGAAACTCCTCCATCCGAATAAGCGATAGCAATGCCGGGGATAGCCGACAGAATCGGACCAAAAAGAGGGATTGTTTCAAAAAGAGCCGCGAGAAAAGCGAGTGAAAGAGCGTTTTTCACCCCCAAAATCGTAAGGCCGAGATAAACCAAAACGCCTATAATAACAGCAAGAAGAAGCTGTCCCTGCATCCATTTGCCGATTTTTTCGCGCGCGCGAGTCCAGAGGCTTATAACATAGTTTTCGTGCTTTTGGGGAGTAATAACCCGCAAAAATTGCGCCACTCCGTCTTCCTGAACGGCCAAATAAAAAGAAAGGACGATAATAAGAACAAGGCTGAGGAGCCCTCCGAAAATAGCGGAAACTGTCCCCACAAATCCTTCCCCAAAACTGGACAATGCCCCGCTAAAACTCTGGAAAACTTCCCCTATAGAAGACGCGCCGGAAAAACCGCGGGAAAGAGCATTGTTGCCTTCTGAAAAGGACGAGGAAAAACTTTGAACCGCTTCTTTGGAGGCCGGCAAATTAAGGCTGGAAAGAGGATTCCAGAGAGAAATAGTGTCAATATAGCGAGGAATATTTGAAAGAAAATTGGCCGTATCGCTAAGAAGCGACGGGATGAAAAAATAAAAGATGCCGGTAAAAACCAGCGCCAAGACAAGATAGATAAGAACGACAGCAAGGATTCTGTTAACCCGATATTTTTGAAACCACTTTGTAAAAGGCTCAATTGACGAAGCCATGACGACAGCCGTAAGGACAACCAAAACCAAGTCCCGGATCATAAACAGAAAGAAAAAGAGGACAATGATGAATATCGCCTTGATGATAGTGCCGGAGGAAATAGAAATATTGATGTTTTTGTCCATACAATAATTATACCACAGAGAAACATAGTACAGATTATCCGACAGGAGGTTAAAAATAATAAATTCGAAGCACGAAATCCGAAATCCGGAACAAACGAAGCCAAATAAAGAAAATTCAAATAACCAAAACGGGAATTAAAGAGTTTTTCGGGGTTTAGAATTTTGAATTTAGACATTTCCGGCTTTGTTTCGGATTTCGCGCTTCGAATTTCGGATTTAAAAAAGTTTTAAATCCTTACTTTTCTCAGAATAATAGAAACTCAAAAGTGTAGAATATTCGTGAGACCACTAGCGGTTTTCACCGGTCCTATCAAAGCCAGATTGAGTTTCTCGTCGGTAAAAATCTCCCCCGCCACTTTTTTAATATCTTCCGCCGTCACCTTCTTGATTTCCTCCGCTATATCCCCCGGGGTTTTTAGGTTTTTGCGCAAAACTTCCTGTCCTCCGTAAAACTCGGCCAAAGAATCAGATGACTCAAGACCGAGATACATTCCGCCAATAAGATAGTCTTTCACCTTTTTCAATTCTTCTCCATCCACAAGATTTTCTTTTAAAGATTTTAATTCTCCCAAAATGGCCGAGATAACTTCCCCGAGCCTTTTATTATCTACCCCGGCGCTAACCTGAAGAAATCCATGATCGGTAAATTCGTCGCTCTCAGCCCGAATGTAGTAAGCCACCCCCATTTCTTCGCGAATTTTCTGAAAAAGCCGAGAGCTCATTCCCCCACTCAAGACTCCGGCAAGAACCGTCATTGCCGGGTCTTTTTTATCGTAAGCATTGAAAGATCGAACCCCTAAAACCAAATGCGTTTGATCCGTTTTTTTGTATTCAATTTTTATTTCAGGTTTTTTCTGTTTTTCGGAAACTTTTTTCTTGGGCTTCCCTTCTCCTTTCGGAATTCCCGCAAATTTTTCTTCCACTGCTTTTAGCACTTTTTCTTCATCAATATTTCCCGCCACAACCACGAGGGTTTTCGGGGCCAGGTAATGCTCTCTCCGGTAATCCGTAAAGTTTTTTCTCGCCATTTTCTTGATGTTCTCCCTGGGTCCTGCAATGTTCCATCCGGCCGGCTGGTCCCCATACAAAAGCTCCATAAAAAGATCCTGAACATGCCTTTGGGGCAAATCCTGATACATATTTATCTCTTCAATAATCACCCCTTTTTCTTTTTCCATTTCTTTTTCCGGAAAAGTGGAGTTAAGGTAAATGTCCGAAACCACGTCAAAAATTTTATCAAAATGGCGAAAATCGGACTTGGCATAATAACCCGTATACTCTTGTCCGGTAAAAGCGTTATATTGAGAACCGATAGAATCAAGCTCCCGGCTTATGAGAATTGATTGCGGGCGTTTCTCCGTCCCTTTGAAGCACATATGCTCCAAAAAATGGGAAATGCCGTTATTCTTTTTCGTTTCGTATTTTGACCCGGCTTCCACTAGAACAAGCGCCGTCACAGTCGGGCTGTCTTTCATAGGCACAGTGATAATTCGCAAGCCATTTGGCAAAACTTTTTTGTTGTAAATCATAAAAAGAAACCACTAGGGACTAGCCATTAGCCACTAGTGAAGAAAGATTAATTTTATATTATCACTCTAGCAAAAATTCAGAGAAAAGAGAAACAAAATGGCTCGCGAACGAAGTTCGCGAGCCATACCTCAAAGATCATTCATCTCAAGAGTAAATCTTTCTTCCCCAGTCTTTTCTTTATGAAAGACAACTGGAAAAAGTTTTTCCTTGCCATCCACAGCAAGTTTTACAAACCGGAATGTCGGTCCAAAATAAGGCCGAGAGCCGAATTCATCAAAAGATTTTTTCTCCATTTGAAGAGGACCGTTAGATCCCTGAAGAGATAAAACCAATTCCTCATCTCTCCAAGAAAAACTTTCCACTTTATACTCTCCTTCTATAAAAGAAAGAGGTAAGGGTGGAATTATTCCGCCTTTCTCCATCTTCACGAATAGTTTTTTCCATTCCGGCAGATTCGCCTTTCCGAAAGGAACATTTGTATCGCTGGATTTACCTTCCATCACCTTTCCAGTATCTTTATAAAAGAAACAGGATTCTTGTCCCCTGTTTGCTGCTAGCACAACATTCGTAACAATACCATTGGTAGTAACAACATACCAAATCACTCTAATCACTGTCGCCTTACTTGCTTGATTTAGCTGATCAGCCCGCCGATTCCTTTCGGTAATTTCCAAAATAACAAAGAAACTCCACGCCAGAAGCAGTACTAACGATATAAACCAGTAAGAACAGCTTAGGTTTTTTAGATTTTCTTTCCAGTTTTTTTTCACTTTTCAAACTCCTTTCAATCAGAAAAAAGATTTTGATTTTTACTTGCGTTTCGCAAGATTTCCGGATTCGCCAATGCGAGCCGGAAACGCTTTTTGAGCTAAAAACCTATCTTTCTCCAATCTGATTTTCCATTGTTTATTATATACCTATCTATATTTTTGTCAAGGAAAATAACTTTGAATATTTTCCGAAATTTTTGGCAATAAAAAAACACCTTAAAATAAGAACTTTTTCGCCTTTTGCTCAAAATCATACGATCGTATGAAAATGGGCACATGATTTTTAAAAATATGGTGTAATATTTAAAGCATTTATTTAAAGCATTTTAATCTTGTTTAGATTCAGATAAAAACCAGATAAAAATTGGGGAATATTTTGGAATAAAAAAGTGAATCACTCCCGACTCTGTCGGGATATCTAAGCCGGCTCATCAGAAAAATATTCTCAAAATAACCAAAAAGAAAAACCATTCGCCAAGAGCGAATGGTTTGTAAAGAAAAAAATGGTCTGTCCCGCTTTACGGAAGCGGGTGATTTTTGATGGCTTCAGCCATTTTGTTTTCAAAATAAAACCTGCCTGTTTTCTTTTGTGAACGAAGAGTGAAAATCATTTGATCCGGCTCGCGGTGGAAAATAAGATTCCAACTGTCGGAGCGAAGAGGGATACTGGACATTCTTTGCAGGTTAGACACATTATCTCCTTCATCCATCTCCAAAGTAAAAGTTATAGTTTTCACTCCTTCCACTTCCCCAGTAGTTACCGCCCCATCTTCAAAAAGACGAGAGGGACGGGAGAATTCCGATCGGAATTGTTCAATCGCCTGCCCGTGGCAGACAACACGATTTTCAAAAACAGCATCCAGATCCATGGTCCCCCTTTTAAGATCAGGGCAAACTATCTTGAATTCCAGATTAGCTACCGTTTTATTTATTCTGTTCATTTTTATCCTTTCCTTGCCCTTCCGGAGCGTACTCGCGGAGGCGGGCTGTTTGAATTTTGAAAAAACTGCTGAAAAGAATCTAACATAAAAAGATTATCATGTCCAAGAAACAATAATATTGACAACTTTATGAATTAGTCTATAATAACTTAAGACGCTTTAACAACAAAACGAAAGGAAGAAATTGAAAATTTTCGTAGCCATAGTTATGGCAACTACCTCTATCAATGGAGCGGTATTTGTAGAAACCTTGACAACCTTGGGACCAGAAAAAGGCTCCCCATATCATGAAGAGTGGCAAAAAAACGCTTTTTACGCCTTAAGAAATAATCTTCTGGAATACGGCGATCCTCCTTCCATGTTTCAGATACTGTCCGATAATGTGGAAAAAAATGATATTCTATCGTTTATACTGGACGTGGACCCGTCCAACCGCTATCCCGACAAATTGAAATTTATCGGGATAATTAAAGGGGAAAAAATCAGCTTATCGGAAGCGAATTTTCGGGTAACAAGTTCGGATCCTTATCATATTTTTGGCAAGGAAATAAGTTTTGAGAAATATCATTATTCCGACAATTTTATCGGAGTTAAAGACGGGAAAGACGGGATTCTGGGAACTTACGATGATATTTTCATAACCCAAGGCGGGGGAAGCCAAAAAGTGGACGCTCTTTATATCCTTGGAATAGACATAGGGCTTTTGGCGGAAACAGAGGGAGAATACAACTTGCTTTCCGATTATATTGGCGGAAACAGCCCATTCGCAATAACAGGAACTTTCTCTTACGAAACAAAGGATGATTTTTTTGAAAGCTCTTCTGTTGTAACAGTGGTTCCGGAGCCAGAAGCTTACGCGACCCTTAGTGGAATCTTTCTTTTGGCTTTCGCTTGTTGGAAGAAATTTCGTTGTTAACTTTTACGCAAAATGGCGTTCCCTTCGGGAACGCCATTTTTTATTTTCCAAACCTATTCAAACTTTTTCTTGAAATATTGGGTCAATTCCGAAATTTTCACTCTCTCCTGCTTCCCCGTATCCCGATCCCGAACGGTAACATCCCCTTTTTCCAAAGAATCAAAGTCAACCGTTACGCAGTAAGGCGTTCCGATCTCATCTTGCCTCCGGTATCTTTTTCCAATATTTCCATTGTCGTCAAATTCAACATCTCCGAATTCTTTCGCGAGGTTTTGATAAATTTCCTTCGCTTTATTAACCAGTTCCGGCTTATTTTTTAGAAGTGGAAAAACGGCAATTTTGACCGGTGCGACTTTCGGATTAAATTTTAAAAATATCCTCGTTTCTCCGTTCATTTCGTCTTCGGTATAAGCGTCGGAAAGGACGGCCAAAATTATCCTGTCCAAACCGAACGACGGCTCAATGCAATGCGGAATGAATTTTTCTTTTGTTTCTTCGTCAAGGTATTCCAAAGAAACGCCCGACGCCTCGCTATGTTTTTTCAAATCATAATCCGTCCGATAAGCCAGCCCGTAAAGCTCTTTTCGCCCAAAAGGAAAGTCGTATTCAAAATCAATCGTCCTTTTTGAATAAAAAGCCCTGTCGCTTTCCGAAACTTCAAGCTCGTGGATATTTTCTTTTTTAATTCCGACTTCCTCCGCGAAAGAAATGGTCTCTTTGCGTAAATTTTCAAAAGATTCTTCCCAGTTCTTTGGATTAACCAGATATTCAATTTCCATCTGTTCAAATTCGCGCGCCCGGAAAGTAAAATCCCTGGGCGCTATTTCGTTGCGAAAGGCCTTTCCAATTTGCGCCATTCCAAAAGGCAGTTTCGGATGAAAAGCGTCAATTATGTTTTTATAATTGACAAACATTCCTTGCGCCGTTTCTGGCCGAAGATAAGAAATGGAATTCTCTTCTTCCATCGCTCCCACGCTGGTTTTAAAAAGCATATTAAATTGTTTTGGGCTTCTTAATTTTCCACCGCAATCAGGACAAGCTTTTGCTTGCCCAAGCGTATTTAATGGAACTTGGTCAGTCCGAAAACGATGGTTACAAATCATACATTCAGAGAGCGGGTCGGAAAAACCATCTACATGGCCGGTAGCCTTCCAAACTTTTTGGTTCATAACAATCGCCGCATCAACTCCATAGATATCGGGACGACTTTTGACAAATTTTTTCCACCACAAATCGCGAATATTATTTTTCAAAAAAATTCCGTAATGGCCGTAATCCCAAAAACCCGAAAGCCCCCCGTAAATCTCCGACCCTGGGAAAATAAAGCCCCGCCTTTTACAAAGAGAGATTATTTTATCCATCTTGTTTTCAGTGTTTGTTTTGTCAGACATAGAGTTAATTAGAGCATATTTGAAATAAAAAACGCAAGTAAAAAATTTTTAATTTTCAATAAAATCCCTCGGCTGCAAAGCCAGCCACTCCCTTTAGAAAAGGGAGATTAAATCCTCCTTTACTAAAGGAGGTGTCCCGGCTTTGCGGGACGGAGGATTTTGTTTGAAAATTGAATCATTGGAAAATTGATTGTCCGCCTGTGCGGATCCGCAAGGGCGGAAAAATTGTAAATTGATAATTGAAAATTACTTCGTCACTGTCCCATTCCCTCCCTCCCCCGAAAGCGCCGTGGTAAGGGGAGACCTTGTGTTGCTCTTTACCGAAATCCCCGCGAATGAATCCGCGCCCTCCGCAGACGCTTCCTCAATAAGAACCGGGGTTGTCCCGACTTGGCTCAAACTCGGAACAAAAGATATTTGAAAAGCAACCTCCCTTGCTCCTGTCCCGTATCCCGCTCCGGCCTTAAGCTCTCCGGCATTCCATGCAATCTGTCCGCTCTGCGGATCAAAAGAAACCCGCTCGCTTGCCGGACTTACCGCCCCCAGCCATTTGACATAGGAAGGAAGCCTGGAAAGAACTCTGACCCCGGAAAGATTGTTTGACGAGTTGGCAAGAGACCAAATAATAGTATAGGTAGTTTCATTGTCGGCTTTAGGGGGCAGGGGGCCATGATTTTGAAAAGGTCCGGAGCTATAGACGGCTCTGGCCTGAAGCCCCAAATTTGTGGCAATTTTCACTTTTCTTTCCGCAGTTCCCGAAACATCCTCCCAATTCCCTCTTTCTCCCCGCCTTTTAGCGTATACATTCGCGGAAATTATAATTTCTTCCCCCCTTCGGCTGTCCGCGTAGTTCTTAAGAGAAGAGAAATCAAAGTCAAACCTTCCTCCTTCCCCCGGCCCGATCTCGGCAAGTTCGCGGTTTCTTGTCTGATCCCAAACGATTGTATTATCCGAAGACCTGTAAAATCCGGAGGCGCTTCCCACGCTCTCTCGGTCAAGCGCGTTTCCGGATAATTTCGCTTCCACCCTGACATCAACGATATTGTCCGGCAGATTGTTTTGCCATGAAATTTCTCCGCGAACATTTTCCCCCTTCTTTCCGGCATAATCTTTGCCACCCTCTCCGTTCAGAGAAAGATCAATCCCGATAAATGGTTTTCTTATGGCAAGAGATTCGGTTTTTTGGAGAAAAACAACTCCCATCTTTTTCTCGTCCATAGGGTCTTCCGCTCCGATCCTCCATCTCCAAACTTTTTCATCATTTTCCACTCCCTCTATCTTCCCCCGAAGCTTAACCGTTTTTTTGGCTTTAGGCCCGATATCGCCAAGAGCCCACGCATTGTTCCCGTAAGAGGGGCTGGGATCCGCGCTTGCAAGGGAAAACCCGAAAGGGTATTCGGCTTCCAATAAAACGCCTTTGATAATTTCGCTGGAATTTGATTCCAAACTGACCACGAATTCAACAATGTCGCCTGAATTGGCCTCGCGGGGATATTCCGCAACCATAGTAACCGGAGAGGAACTTATGGAAATCTCGTATTTTTTTTCTTTGGTAAAAACAGCGTTAGAGCCCGCGACGCGATAGTCCAGAGAAGCCGATATTTGTTTCTTCTCATTCTCTTCGCCGAAGAGGACAACGGAGACTTTTTTGGAAATTTTTCCTCCGGAAGGAATATCACCCACGAATTCGCGGTATCTTCTCGCTTCCGAATTGAGATCCTCCGCTTTTCTAGCCCCTTCAGGATATTCAACAAGAAGATCGGCCGACTGAAGGTCTACGTTGTTTTTGTTGGCAATGCTGATTTCAAGACTGAGCTCTTCCCCGCCCCCGATGCTTACGGGGCCTAAAATTTCTATGTCCACATTTTCCGTTGAAACGGAATTTCCGCCCCAGAAAAACACATAGGAAACGAAAACCGCGGAAAAACCGAAGAAAATAAAAGAAGAAAGGAGGATTTTTTTAACCAAAGACATTGTGTTTCCGAAGAATGGCCGAGCATCCTTCTCTTTTGTCCAATCTTTTTTAACTCCATAATCTTCCGAATGAAACCGCAAAGAATCTTCTTTCTCGTTTTGCCCCACCGTTCTGGAATAAAGCTTGTTTTGGAGATCAAGAATGGGATCGCTCTCATTCTCACCCTTTGGTTTAATGTCGTCCATATAAATATTATATCACGAAAATATGAGACAGGTTGATTAGAACTAGTTTCAATAAAAATCGCTAAAAATATGATTAAAACGGAATGATTATTTTTGCGGAAAATCCCTAAGAAGGGATTTTCCGCCGCGGGGCTACCCAAAAGCTTAAATTTCTACCCGCCCGTACCGAACGGTACGTTCGGGCGGGCTGCAAACTTTGAATTTTCCCTCACGAGAGGTATCTATCGCTCGGTAAAATTCAAAGTTTTCGCAACGAAATTTAAGCTTTTGGCTAAGCCGTTTTTATTGAAACTGGTTCTAATTTAAATCCGAAATCCGAAGCACGAAATCCGAAACAAACAAGGCCAAATTCTAAATTCAAATGTTTAAAACAAAGTTGAACTCGTTTTGAATTTAGGATTTTTTTTATTTTTGGGATTTGTTTCGGATTTCGTGCTTCGAATTTAAAGTTTTTTGATTCGCAAAAAATTTACAAATGACTCTCCCTGAGCGACTTATTTATCTCCTCAAACGCCTCCCCGCGAAGCGCCTCCATTTTGGAGAGAATTTCTTTATCAAAATCAAAAGAAGACACGAATATTTTAAATTTTTCTTTCTCCGCCATGTATCCGAGACTTTTTAAAATCCGGAGAACGATAATCGCTTCGGCGTTGCGAACCTCCCGGCAGGAAATTTTTTCTTTTTTGAAAAATTCCAAAGCCGACAAAACGGCCTCAAAAAGGTTTTCGTTTTTTTCCTCCCCATGAAGAAGACGGGCGAGAAGAGCGAAAATCCTTCCGAAAACCAAAAGTTTCTCGCGTTTGTTTTCTTCCCTGAAAAAAAGATCGGAAATATTATCAATAACTTCCGCGTTCGTTATCCTCCAGCTGTCTTTTCCGCGAACCATGGAAATTTTGGAATATGATAAATCCTGGAGCGAATAGCGGAGCTTGGACTGAAGAAGTCTGATGCCTCCGGCGGAAGCGCGGATCATTCCCAAATCCTTGGTGAAAATATTAAAAAACCTGTCGGCTTCTCTCCGGCCCTCGCTCTCTATGATAAAACCTTCGGTTTGATAGATATGATACATGTCTTCTCCCCTTCGCCCCTCTTTAGAGGGGAGATGTCCCGCAAATTCGGGGCGGGACAGAGG
>CAYGHQ010000035.1:0-10707 GCA_964349845.1 uncultured Candidatus Saccharibacteria bacterium | reverse complement strand
TTGACAATAATTTATAAGTGCGGTAGGATATGGAAGGTTGGAAAATCCTAAATTCTACCGAAAAAATTGCATTTCAGAATGGAATGTCAGATTGGTCTTTGAACACAAAGGAAATATGAAAAATCAGTTAATTCAGGCTGAAACTTTAGCAAAAGTTATGGACGAAGGGGGCGAAAAGAATACCTTAAGGGAAATCTTTTCGTTTGCCAATTATTGCCTCAGTGATGGAAGAGATAATAAAGTTTACTTATGGGAGAATAATATGAGGGAGCTTTTGAAAAGCAAGCGGTCACGGGTTTTTCACGAGGGTAAACAGGTAAACGGGATATTTTTTATTGAAGTCAGATACAGAAATATTAATTTTATCCACGTTTCCCCTAATCGTTGGTGGAAAAAATAATCACAACACAGCCCGAGGACGCTTCGCGTCCTCGGGCTGGTTTTTTGTATTATCTCCCTCCCCTCCTGCCCGCCACTGCCTGAAGCCTGCCCGACATGCCCGACAGCAGTCGTGGCAGGCGGGCAGGGCGATGGCAGGCGGGCCTGCCTGAGGAGGGGAATTAAAGGGGTGGTGGAAGAGAGTGTCTGGTGGTTGCTTTCTCCCACCCTTCCGTCGGAGTACCGACACCTTCCCTCGGGCAGGGAAGGAGGAGACCCCCGAACTTGCTACTTCTTTTCGGTATAATCGGCATCCCTCACATTTCCCTCCCCGCCTTCTTTGCCGTCATTATCTTTTTTCTCCTGTTGTTGGTTGTCAGTTGCTTGCCCCGAATCTTGTTGAGGGGCCTGTTGTGGGTTAGATTGGCTCATATATGAGCCAATCTTCTGCATCTCCAGCGACAATTCCTCCGTCGCTTTTTTAATGGCTTCAAGGTCGGCACCATCCTTCGCGGTTTTGAGAGATGCGATTTTTTCTTCAATCCCTTTTTTGACGTCTTCGGGGATTTTCGCCGAAAAATCACGAAGCGATTTTTCGGCTGTGTAAATCATCTGCTCGGCCACATTTTTCACTTCCGACTCTTCCCTCTTTTGCTTGTCTTCCGCTTCATGCGCTTCCGCGTCTTTTTTCATTTTTTCAATATCGTCTTTGGAAAGACCCGAGCTGGCCTGGATTTTAATTGATTGCGCTTTGCCCGTGGATTTGTCTTTTGCCGTCACGGAAAGAATTCCGTTCGCGTCAATGTCAAAGGAAACTTCCACTTGGGGCATTCCCCGAGGAGCCGGCGGAATTCCATCCAGAATAAATCTTCCTAAACTTTTGTTGTCTTTTGCCATGGCTCTCTCTCCCTGGACAATGTGGATTTCCACGGAAGTCTGATTGTCTCCGGCGGTGGAGAAAGTCTGCGTTCTTGCTGTCGGGATGGTAGTATTTTTTTCAATAAGTTTCGTCGCCACGCCTCCCAAGGTTTCAATCCCCAAGGAAAGCGGGATAACATCAAGAAGAAGCACATCCCGGACGGTCCCGGTCAAAATTCCGCCCTGGATAGCAGCGCCCACCGCAACCACCTCATCGGGATTCACGCCCATATGAGGATCTTTGCCGAATAATTTTTTCACCGCCTCCTGGATAGCCGGCATTCTCGTCTGGCCTCCCACCAAAACCACTTCGTTAATTTCATCTTTCTTAAACGGAGAAGCTTCAAGCGCCCGTTTGGTGATGGTTACCGCCCTTTCAATGAATTCTTGCGAAAGCTCTTCCAGCTTGGCGCGGGTCATATTATAGACAAGATGCCTCGGTCCCGATGAATCGGAAGTAATGAAAGGAATATTTATCTCGGATTGGACCGCGGTGGAAAGCTCAATTTTGGCTTTCTCCGCCGATTCATCAAGCCTCTGGAGAGCTAGAGGATCTTTTCTGACATCAATCCCGCTTTCTTTCTTGAATTCCTCCGCCAAAAAGTTCACGATTTTGGCGTCAATGTCCCGCCCTCCCAAATGCGAATCCCCGTCGGTGGATTTCACTTCCACAACATCATCGCCAACTTCCAGAATGGAGATATCAAACGTTCCGCCCCCGAAATCAAAAACGGCGATTTTCTCGTTTTTCTTTTTGTTGAATCCGTAAGCGAGAGCGGCGGCGGTCGGCTCGTTGATGATTCTTTTGACGTCCAATCCGGCGATTTTCCCGGCGTCTTTGGTGGCCTGCCTTTGCGAGTCGTTGAAATAGGCCGGAACTGTAATAACCGCCTCGGTAATTTTTTCTCCGAGACGGGCTTCGGCATCATTCTTAAGTTTTTGGATAATCATGGCAGAAACTTCCTCCGGCCGGAGCCACTTTTCCCCAAACTTCACTTCAATTCCGCCATTTCCCGACTTCCGCACTTCAAATGGCACGTTCTTGATATCTTTTTGAACGGCTGGTTCATCGTAAGTGTGTCCGATGAATCTTTTGATCTGAAAGACTGTGTTTTTCGGGTTGGTGGATGCTTGGCGCCTGGCCAAAAGCCCAACCAATCTTTCGCCTGTTTTTGAAACGGCGACGATGGAAGGGGTAGTTCTCGCCCCCTCCGCGTTTTCCAATATCTTCGGCTCTCCTCCTTCCATAACGGCCACGGCCGAGAAGGTGGTACCGAGATCAATACCAATAATTTTTGACATAATGATTTAAGATTAAAGTTGTAAGATTTAAGTTAGTAAAGTTTTGAGTCGTGGTTTCCTCCCCTCCTGCCTGAGGAGGGGTTAGGGGGTGGTGGGAGTGAATGTTAGTGGTAGCTTTCTCCCACCCCTCTGTCGGAGTACCGACATCTCCCCTCGGGCAGGGGAGAAGGAAGCCACTCCGATTTCCAGTATCCTAGTATCCCATTATTCCTTGCCTTATTTTTGTTTTCTTAACTTTTTCGCTTGACAATAATACTGCATTATGCTAAGATAGAAGAAGAGAATATCCAATCCTGCATTGACGCAAGGAGGGTATTCAAGGAGTTATTTTATGAATGAAGAAGTCAGAAAGTTTTGGGATTTAGTTAAACACAACCTTAACCTAGAAGGCTGGGAAAAGGTTGCCGATAATTATCCCGAACTCAAAGTCGAGGCAGAAAATCTTGCCCAACGATTCACACGGATAAGGGGACAAGTTGAGAAACTCATAGTTAGTCTAGAAAAATAGTGGTTTTCTTAACTTGCGTTGCCGCGTTTGCATTAAATTGCAGCGCGGTTTTTTCTTTTAAATTTTCCGCGTTAATCCGCGCTTATTCCGCTATCAATTCCTCCTTTTTTAAAGGAGGTGGCCATTCTTATGGCCGGAGGATTTTAAAATCCCTCCCTTTGATTACAAAGGACTCCCTTTAAGAAAGGGAGAATCAAGACAAAGCAGGGGCGCGGATCATTTGCGAGCTAAAAAATTCAAATTGGGAAAAATACGGAGAAACTTTCGGCCTGTATTCTTTTAATGCAACTTCGGGCAAGGCCGATTTTTTGCAAAAAATCGGCAAACATTGAGTTTTATGCTTAAATCTTAAATCTTTAATCTTTAATCTTTCCTGAATCCTCTCAACTTTGACTATTTTTGCAAAAACGCGACCGTCAATTTCGGTCAGCAAAAAATAAGCGCGGAAAAGCTCGCCGGCTTTATTCCGCCCGTAACGGATGACAATTTTCTGTTTTGGCCTTTCAATTAGCATTATTTAATATTAATCATTTTGTTCGGCGCGCAATCGCACCGATACGAATGCCCGTCCCAATTTCCGCTCTCGTCTTTCATATCTTCCGCTTCCTTCAAAATTTGGCCGCAAATGGGACAAAGAACATTGCCGTTTTCATCAACTATCCTCCGCATATATTTAATTTTCTTTGTCTTGGTTAACGCTTCCATTGTCTTTCTCTTTTATATTATTCTACCAAATTTTCTTATTTGTTTGATATTGACTATTTAAAAAAACGTTGGCAGATTACTCTCTATTGCCTATTGCTTCAAAAATAAAATAAACATTCTTCTCCCCGAATTTTGGCGGTTTATTTTCCCAGATATTTTTTAAGAAGCAGGAGCGCCCGGCGATATTGGCTTTTCAGAGTGTTGTGGGAAGCATTCAAGACCTCGGCGATTTCAGAGAAAGAAAGATCGCTTTCCGAGCGAAGAGAGATGATAAGTTTGTATTTTTCCGGAAGCTTCCCGTAAGCTTCTTTTATTTTCTCTTCCTCAATTTTCTCGTCAAAAATTACATCGGGAAGATCCGCCCCGTCCGCGAAAATTTCCTCGGCGTTTTGAAGCCCGCGGGACGATTCTATGCTGGAAAACGGAATGGCTTTCTTTTTCCGAAGCAAGTCTATGGCTGAATTGCGGGCAATAACGAGAATCCATGCTTTGAAATTTTTCTCAGAATCAAAACTCCGCAGATTTCTCCAGACTTTTAAAAAAGTTTCGGATACTATGTCTTCCGCGTCCGCTTCCCTTCCTCCGGCAAAACGCAGGGCCGTGTTATAGACTATTTTAATATGCCTTAGGACAAGCTCGTTGAAAGCGGATTCATTTCCTTCCAAATATTCCTTTACCAAATATTTATCTTCTTTGTTGATTGGCCGATTTTCATCCATATTTTCATTATAACAGACGGTTTTAGTTTCAATAAAAAATATGCTAGTATTTCGGAAGTTTTGAACATTTAGATTTTGAAAAAACTCTTAACAAAAGGATAAATATGGATGTCGCTTTTAATTTCGGCAAATCGGCTTTCTCCGTACTGCAGAAAAGGTGGCCGGGGAAAGGAGAGGTGCGGGGCCATATTCAGCTTATTAACAGACAAGAAGTAATTATTTATTTCTTTTTGTCTGAAGAAAAAGGGGGGCAATTTCCGGAATTGCAAAGAATAATGGAAAAAATTCTAGAATTGGAAGGATATCTTTCCCTAGCCACAAATATAAAAAGCGGATTAACAACGGAAGAGGAAGGATATTTCTCCTGCTGGCTTCCAAAAAGAGTAGCCTATCCGGTTTCTTCTTTTAGTATCTAGAAAAAAGCGCAAGCCGGAATCTGCTTTGGCAGATTCCGGCTTTATTGTTAAACAAAGTATAAAAATTTTTGTTATAGTATAGTAAAGAAGGCTACAAGCCTTATCCGCAAAATGCTTCAGGGATTTAAAAAATTCATATTGAGAGGAAATGTTGTTGATCTCGCCGTCGGCGTGGTTATCGGCGCGGCTTTCAATAACGTGGTTCAGGCTCTTGTCAAAGACATCATCACCCCTATTATCGGAGCAATCGCCAAAGTCCCGGATTTTTCCAACCTGTCTTTTACGATAAGAGGAAGCGAGTTTGCTTACGGGGATTTTTTGAATAACCTTATTTCTTTTCTTCTCGTGGCTATAGCCATTTACTTCTTTGTTGTTATTCCAGTAAATTCTCTTCTTGCCCGATTCAAAAAAGATGAGCCCATGGAGCCCCCGAAAACCAAAAAATGTCCGGAGTGCAAGAGCGATATCGCCATTGACGCCACTCGCTGTCCCCATTGCACGATTAAAATTGAACAATGATTGTTTTGCAAAAGAACTTGTGCTAAATTATCCAGCAATACAGTTCTTAAAGCAAAGAAAGGATTAAAGTGAATATAGAGAATTTTATACAAACTGCCGTTGCTCCCTACGGACAAGAGGTGGTTGACAGTTTCCGAAATAACGTTAGCCAACTTAGATTGGCGGAAGAACAGCCGGAATCCGTTCTAAATTACCTGTTGGTTAAATCCATACAGCATGGAGATAGTCCGTTCACAAACCGGACAATCTCAGTCCCCGTTTCTTTGCGCCATTTTTATGGAGAAAAACGCCAAAGAGCGTTATTTTAATCTAAAAAGCCTTTTATCCGCTGTGACGGATAAAAGGCTTTTCATTTGATATATAATATGTTAATATAACTTTGTCAATTTTTACCGTTTAGCAAGGTTTAAAATAATTTGATGAAAAAAATATTATTTGTTATCTTAGCGCCCGTCTATGTGACTATCGGTCTTTTTATGCACCTCACGTTTAATTGGTGGGCGGATCTGTGGAAATCATAGAGATAGCCACTAGGCACTAGCCAATAGGGACTAGGGAAAATACAAAAATAAAAATACGAATTCGCCTCTGGCGAATTCGTATTTCCCTAGTGGCTAGTGGCTAATCCCTAGTGGCTTCTTCTTACATCCTTCATCTTGCTCTCAAATTCTTCTTTATTTATCTCGCCTCTAGCGTACCTTTCTTTAAGAATTCTCTCGGCGGAGCCAGTTCCTTCATCGTTAAAACCGGTCCATCCTCCCCTCCTTGATTTTCTGACAAGAGAAATTATAAGGGCAATCAAAGCCACCCAAAATAAGATAGAGAGAATAGACCCTCCCCATCCCCAACCGCACATCATTGGAAAACCATAATTGTAGGGCATATTACTTATAACAACCGCAGATAGTTAGTAGTTAGTAGTAAGTAGCTAGCAGAAAGACTGGAACAAACGAAGTTTGTTCCGGTCTTTGCTTTCCCTACTAACTACTACCTACTAACTTCCCCCCTCATTTTCCTTCTTTGAGTTTTGAAATAATCGGTATCTCCGACGGATCAAGACCTTTCGCTTCCGCGATTTTGAAAGCAGTCAAATGGGAGAGCATCACCAAATTCCATATTTCTTCTTCACGATCGGCCCCTTCCAGAGGAAGCCTGTGATGGAATATCCTCTTCTCATCCATTATTTTCTCCAATCTTTCCACTTTCTCCGAAAGTTCCGACGGGATTTCTTTGCTGTAAATCCACAGTACCGCGAGTTTTTCGCCTCCCTCGGAAAATGATTCTATCTCATTATGGAAAACTTCGGGAAAAATCCCGCGAAAAGCCATAATTTTAGCCGTCTCATTGAAATTTATCTTCCAAGTGTACCCAAGATTGCGATTGGCTTCGTCCGTATAAATAATGGCGATTTTATCTTTCAAAGAAGAAGAAAGTTCTTCCGCCAATTTGGAAAAAGATTCTGGCAATTTGTAATCCGGCTCTTTTCGCGACAGAGGAAAAATTTCAGCTAAAATTCTGTAAATAGAGGAGTACATAACCCCCAAAAGCTCCCGCGATTTGAATTCCCCTTTTTCAAAAAATACGGCCGGCGCGGAATTTTCCGTTGCCATTTTCTTGAACTTCCCGTCCGCCGTCACAACGGCAAAATTGAAAGGCTTGAATCCCCCATAACGATGAAGAATATCCTTAAAATTAGAGACCGTCTCGTCCGTATCTCCGGAACACGAAACCAAAATATACAGGGGGTTTTTGAATCCCGCTTCAGGAACTCCGTAATCGCTCCAAACCAGAATAGGAGGAAGCCCCAAAACTTTGGTAAAACCTCCAAACATCCTACCCGCGTTTCCCGATCCGCCCATTCCAAAAACTACAATGCCGTCGTATGAATCTTTGCGAAGATTTTCAAAATTCGCCGTCGTTACGCTCTCGCTTTTAAATTGTTTGCCGAAAGAAAGAATGTGAGAAAAATATGGATGCATAAGTTTTTTAAATTAAATTATTATTGCTCACAATAATAACCTTTAATTGGATAAAATGGAATGACAATAAGAAATCCGAAATTCCAAGCACGAAATTCGAAACAAACCCCGTCCGCCCTTGCGGATCCGCGCAGGCGGAAAAATAAAGAAAATTTAAAATTCTAAACAATTCCCGCCGGACGCGGAGCGTCCGGCGGGATCAAGACTTCCTCTTTCCCTGCTTCCGGAAGGGAGAAAAACCCGTCCATACACCAGACTTTCGCAAGAAAGTCTCTTATCCGACTAAGCAAGGCTTTCAATTTTAGAAAGCCTTGCGGAGCCAATTAGGAAATGAAAGCGAGGAAGCCGGCCGGAGGCACTGTCTGACGAAAGCCGCCCCGAGGCTTTGCGAGGGGCGGCTTGAGGAGTTTGCCGGGAGGCCGAGCTTCCGAGCTTATCATTTCCTTGATTGGCGAGCAGAGCAAAAGTCCACCAGGACTTTATGCGCGCTTTCTAAAATTGAAAGGCTTGCGCCTTTCTCATTTTGCAACCGCCACCGCCTCCCCGAACTCTATTGAAAGCAGTTTTGACGCCCCATCGGATCCCATGGTTACCCCGTAGATAACTCCAGCCCGAGACATTGTTTCGCGGTTATGAGTTATCAAAATAAGTTGCGAATATTTAGCCAGATTTTCAATCATATCCCCGTATTTTTTGGAATTGGCTTCGTCAAGAGCCGCGTCCGTTTCATCCAGAATTATGAAAGGCGGAGGATTAACTTGAGAGACGGCAAAAATTAGAGCGATGGAAGCAAGCGCCCTCTCTCCCCCCGAAAGCATCATAAGCCCTTTTATTTTTTTTCTGGGCAGATTGACTTCAATATCAATTCCCTCCTTTGCCTCGCCGAAGCTCTCGTCCTCAAGAGCGATGGCGGGTTCCGTCCCGTTACCGCCTCCCCCTTCAAAATCTTCTCCCGAAAATCCCTCTCCCCTTTTTTTCTTTTCCTCTTTTACGACAGCAAGTCTGGCCGTCCCTCCTCCGAACATGAGAAGGAAAAATTCCTGAAACTGCTTGTTAATTTTTTCAATGCCGGAACGAAATTCCGCGTTAAGCCTTTCCTCCAAATCTTTTATCAAATTTTTCAAAGACTCCGCCGACCTGAACAAATCCCCAAGCTCTCTTTCCAAGAAAGCGTCCCTCTCGGACACTTCATTGAATTCTTTCATAATTTCCTCTCCGCCTCCCGCCCCGGCGTCTTCCAATCTTATTTTTATCTTCTCAACTGCCCGCCTTCTCTCTTCCTGCAAATGCCTGTCCTCATTAGCGATTTCGGCCTCCGAAAAAGCCCCGCCGCTTCCATCCAAAACAGAAAAATTTTCGTAAAGCGCTATATCCCTTCCCACAAGAACCATTCCCTCTCTGATTTCCATCTTAAAATCTTCTTCCGTCCTCCGGAGGTTTTCTTCCTTCGCCTTAAGCATTTCAATTTTAGCCCTGACTTCATTCTGCCTTCCCATAATCCGAAAAACTTCTTTTTCGGCATCCCGGCTCTTATCTTTTTCCTTTTCAATTTCCTCCCTGAGTTTCAAATACCCCTTGTTAAACTCATCCTCTTTATCTTTTACGGCGGACAATTTTTCTTCAAAAGATTTTTTTTCATTCTTTAGCCGGCCGATTTCCGCCTCCGTCTCCGCCAAAATGCCGTCTCCGCCGGACGATTTGTTTTTGGAAATAAAATTGCGGAAAATCTCCCTGATTTTTATGAAAATTGATTTCGCAAGGCCAAAATCTCCCGCTTCTTCCGCTTCTTTTAGGCGAGATTCCACCTCTCTCTCCAGTTCTTCAACTTCCCTAAGGGATATCTTGGCGTCAGCTTCTTTGGCAATAAGCTCTTTTTGTTTGGCCAAAATCCTTTCCGCGCTCCCGATTTCTCCTTCCAGACGGCCGATTGAACGCAAAATTTCATATCGTTCCGTCCTCGCCCCCTCAAGCTTATTCTCCACCTCCACCACCTCAGCGCTCTTGCCATCGCTTCCTTTTCCGCGGGAAAGCACCCCCTTCGCTTCCGCCAAAGCTTTTACCAGATTCTCCATTTCAACTGTCGGAGATTTCAAATCTTCTTCAATGGCTTTCTTATGGAATTTAATGTATGTTTCCTCCCGCTTGAGATAATCCCGATACAAAGACGAAAGAGTGTTTTTCATCTCGCGGGCTTTCTCCACTTTCTCAACCTGTTTTTTCAAAAATTTAAGATGGGGAGCGATTTCTCTCCGCAACGATTCCACCGATTTTATATTCTCCTCCGTCTTAAGAAGCTTTCTTTCGCTCTCCAGCCTTTTGTACTGGTAAATTTTAAGGCCCAAGGCGTCTTCAATCATTTCCCGCCTTTCTTTGAGATTAGCATTTAAAATTTTATCCGCCTCGCCCTGGGAAATGATGTGATGGCCGGACGCGCCGATATGGGCGCCGGAAAGAAGCTCAATAATATCTTTGAGCCTAACTTGGCTTCCGTTTATGGAATACTCGGAAAGAGAGTCTCGATAAATCGCCCTTTCAATAGTAACTTCATCAAAATCAATGTTTAAATATCTCCGGCTGTTGTCAAAAATGATTTTAACAGACGCGCGGTTGGACCGGCCGGCCGTTCCTCCCCCGTTCCAAATCAAATCTTCCGTCTTCTTCCCGCGCATGGACTTGATGGACTGCTCGCCCAGGACAAAACGGAACGCCTCGGCGCAGTTTGATTTTCCCGATCCGTTGGGACCCACAATCGCGGTAATAGGCGCTCCGAATTCCAGGGAGCTTTTTTTGGCAAAAGATTTGAAGCCGTTTAGTTCTAAAGATTTGAGATACATAAAAAATTTATAAATACGCCAAAGGCTGAATTCTCCCTTTCTTAAAGGGTGAGAAGCGACCTAAGGAAGCTTCGCAAGACTTTTTGAGACAATTTCTTAATTGTCCAAAAAGTGTACTGCTCCTGTAAGGAGTGGCGAGTCTTCGAGCCGAGGGATTTTTTATTTAAAATCCTCCGGCCGGATTACCGGCCACCTCCTTTAAGAAAGGAGGAATCAAAAAACACAGTTCTTATAAAATAATTTCTAAAAGATTTCCTAAAATTCTACCATTTTCCCGCCCGTTAAAAAAGCCCCGAATTCGCTAACGCGAATTCGGGGCTTGCAACCACATAGAACTAAGCAATCCTCATCTCTATCTCCAAGGCTGTCTCTCTAGAGTATTCTCTCATCCTGAAATGATACCCAAATAAGTTTATCATCTGGCGATGT
>CAYGHQ010000034.1:0-10855 GCA_964349845.1 uncultured Candidatus Saccharibacteria bacterium | reverse complement strand
TTTTCATTCCTAAATTCTACCGAAAAAATTGCACTTCAGAATGGAATGTCAGGATAAAAAATTCACAAAAGAGGATTTTATTCTTTACATATTGAGTAAATTAGAGCCGAAATAAATATTCTTAAATACTTATGGAACAAGAAAAATTTTTTCAACCAAAACCGCGGCCAGATGTTTTAGACCCTGAATTTTTGGCTCAAATCAGAAAAGAAATCGCTGAAAGGCTGGAAACGGGATACCGTATTCTAAAAGAAATGGATCCGGCTTTGCCGGAAAAGGTTAAGGCTGGAGAAACCAAATTTTATATTAACGGAATGGTGGGCGACGCTTTTGCTCATGTTGCGGGGGAAAAGCACCGGCTTAATGAAGAAGAAATTGAAAAACTGAGAAAGATTTTGTTTTTGGATTGACGAGTGGGTAAAATTTAACAAAGGCTCGGCGCGAAGCGCCGAGCCTGAATTTTTTACAGCAATCAGAGCAATTTCCCCGACCCTTTTGTTTTTAAATGCTCGTAGGCTCGGAGAGTAGCGGTGCGACCGCGGGGAGTGCGTTCAATAAAGCCAAGCTGGATAAGGTATGGCTCGTGGACATCTTCAATGGTAGCCATTTCTTCTGAAAGCGCGGCCGACAAAGTATTAAGCCCCACAGGGCCTCCGCCGAATTTTTCAATAATCACCCCCAAAAGATTTCTATCCGATGGGATAAGTCCGGCTTCATCAACACCGAGAAGCTTCAGGGCCTTTTCCACAATTTCTTTGGAAAGATTTGTTTTTTCCACTTGGGCGAAGTCCCGACACCTCTTTAAGAGGTAGTTGGCGGTTCGCGGAGTGAACCGGCTTCTTTTGGCGATTTCTCCGACCGCCTCTTTCTCCGTTCCCATTCCCAAAATTTTGGCCGATCTTTTTATAATCTCCTCAATTTCTTCGTTCGTGTAAAATTCCAGGCGAAAAACTCCTCCTCCGAAGCGGGAGCGGAGAGGGGAAGAGAGAAGAGCGATGCGGGTAGTGGCCGCAATCAGAGTAAAAGGGGGAAGGTCAAGTTGGATAGTTCTGGCGGAAGGGCCTTTGCCGATAATAATATCAAGCTGGCCGGATTCCATGGCCGGATAAAGAACTTCCTCAATGGCTTTATTGAGGCGGTGGATTTCGTCAATAAAAAGAATGTCCCCGGGAGAGAGGTTTGTAAGAATGGAAGCCAGGTCTCCCACTTTCTCAATAGCCGGACCTGATGTGGTGCGGATCTGGGCATTTATTTCTTTGGAAATGAGGTGGGCAAGTGTGGTTTTACCGAGTCCTGGAGGGCCGTAAAATAGCAAATGTTCCGGCGGATGTTTTCTTTCTTTGGCGGCTTGAAGCAAAATTCTCAAATTCTCCTTGATATTCTTCTGGCCGATGTATTCTTCCCAATTGGAAGGGCGGAGAGTCTGGTCTAAGAAAGTCTCTTCCTTGCGAACCCCCTCATTTTCTTCGTCTAATTCCTTCTTTTTTCCTTTATTTTTAGGCTCTTTTTCCATATTTATCCTAATTATACCTAAATAAACAATACAAATCCAAAAAATTCTTTAAAGTAAGGTTGTAAAAAACTGCCACTAATATTAGTGGCAGTTTTGCATTACAATTTTAAGGAAGTTACCCAACGATAAAGGGATACTTTACTCTCAAGATTACCGTTTTTCCCCTCAAGAAAACGGAAACCGATCGTTATAAGATTTTGCGCCAAGGAAACGCCACGGATATCTTGTCCGCTCTCCCCGAGACCGATCAGAAGATCCAGTTGTTCCAAATCACTGATTGAAACGCGCCCAAGCAATTCTTCCGCGTTTGGCGCGGAAGAGTAGGTTTTGAGTATGGATTCAATCTCGGAAAAATACTTGCCGTTTGTCAGGCGATCCAAGATTAGCGCTTCAAGTTCATGCATGGCTACTTCCTCTTTATACCACTCCTCATCCGGAGGAGAAGAACTCTTGCCTCTCTCGTGTTGTAAGGCGTGTCCTAACTCATGCATAAGGACAGCCGAGAAGAAAGGCTTTTGCCACTTTACCCCTCCTATCATCAGAGCTTTCCAGTCCTCCCGATAAGAGAGCATCGGAAGATTGTTTTTATCCCTTTCTCTTTTTGAGAAAAAACAAACTTCGGTTTTTCCTTTAAAGGAATCCATGTCAATTTGTCCCCGTGCGGTTATCCGGGAAATTCCATTTTCAAAAATAGAAGTGTAAAAATTGCCGCTAAATCGATCTGTAATTTCTTTAGTCAGTGGTGAGACCGAGCGCGCGCTATCCAGAGCAATTTCCAGTCTTCCAATAATGGAGGATAAGATATCTGCCAATGATTCGCTTGGCACAGGTGTTTCTACCATCCACCAATCTTTTGTTGGATCAAGGGACTTTAAGTATTCCCGGCACGTTTTTTGAAGCCTGTTTTGGGCCAATGTCTTCTCGCCAGGAAGTGTTTTTTCTACAACTACCTTATTTTGGCGGTTAGGAGTTTTAAATATAAGGTCGCTTGTAGCCCATAAAAGAGCAACGCCTAATGATAAAACTAATATATACCCAAGGATGTCCGATTTCTTCATTCCTCACCTTTCTTTTGTTGTTTTTGACGATGAACAATAAAACAGCGCGATAAACACCGTTCTTTTGCTTAAATTAATATAACAAAAATTTATTTTTTGTCAAATTTTTTGTGTTGGTAGAGAAAAATGGGGGCGGAAACCGAAGGTTTCCGCCCCCATTTTTCTTGCAAGATTTTAGCTTAATTTTTGCGCCAAATTTGACAAAAATTAAGCCCTATGCTAAGCTGTTACTGTTCTTTTCCAATCACTCCAAAAACAAAACGGTCGGGAAATTCAATATCCGGCTCTCTTTTTTAGAGACTTGAGAGCGCGACGGCGCGAGCACGAGGAATTTTTTAGCAAAAAAATATCCGTGCTCTAAAAAAGAGAGCCGGATATTGAATTTCCCCCGTTTCAAAACATAAATCTCTAAGCAAACGAGCCGTAAGGCCTGCCAATATTTCCGCGAGGACATCCTGGTTGCCACGCTTGTCGTGGATTTACTGGGGTTATCCTTTAAGACTTATTGACTTTTGATGCACATTAAAAGTGTTGCTTAGAGATTTATGTTTTGAAACTCTTCTTAGAGAACCACCGAACACCTTCGGTGGTTCTCTTTTTTATACTACCCGCCAAATTTTTAAAAGCAATCTGGATAAGAAGTTCCAAAACGCTTTTGGCGGGAGGAGCAAGAATGTTCTTTGGTGAAAATTAAAAGTCTTCTTCTAAATCAACAACTCTCTGAAGTTCATCTAGAGACGTAATTCCGGATAGCACTTTCATCACTCCATCTTCCCTCATATCCGGAATTCCTTGTTCGCGGGTAGCGTTTTTAATTTCTCTCTCGCTTGGGTTGCCCAAAACCGCTTTTTCCAGATTTTCATCCGATAGAATTGCTTCATAAACTCCGATTCTTCCTTTGTATCCCGTATTATTGCATTTTTCGCATCCGACAGCCGTCCATATTTTCCCTGTGTTTTTAACTTCTTCTTTTCCCGGCATTTCTTTGATTATTTTTTCAATAATTTCTTTCGCTTTTTCTTCCAAAGAAACTTCTTTTTTGCAGAAAGGGCAAAGTTTCCGCACAAGCCTCTGCGCCATGGCGAGATTTATGGCGGAAGTGACCGTCTTTGGATTTGCTTTGAGGTCAATAAGGCGGGGGAACGTTCCGGCGGCGTTGTTTGTGTGAAGAGTGGAAAAAACCAAGTGTCCGGTCAGGGCGGAGTTCAAAGCGGTTTCCGCCGTTTCTTCATCTCTGATTTCGCCGACCATGATAATATCCGGATCCTGGCGGAGGGCAGAACGAAGTCCGGATGAAAATGTGTATTCTTTATTCGTTTGGGTTTGTACAATCCCCGGCAAGTGGTATTCAATCGGGTCCTCAATGGTGATTATTTTCACTTCCGGAGTGTGGACTTTTCTAAGAAACGCGTAAAGAGCGGTGGTTTTTCCTGATCCAGTCGGTCCTGTCGTCAAAATCATTCCCTGGGGACGGCTCATTTCCCGTTCCAGAATTTTAAGGAGAATAGGGTTAATGCCCAAATCTTCAATGGAGACTTGGATTGACTTCGGATCAAGGATGCGGAGAACGATTGATTCGCTGTAAGCTCCCGGAAGAATAGATGTTCGGATTTCAATATCGTCTTCTCCGATTTTGACGCTGAAGCGCCCGTCTTGGGCCTCATTTTTAATATTAAGCTTCAGTCCGGAGAGAAGCTTGATTCTGGAAAGAATAAGAGCGAATATTTTTTTGTCAAAACTTAAAATATCGCTTAAAACTCCATCCAAGCGGTAGCGAAGGCGGACATATTCTTCTTCTGGCTCAAGATGAATGTCGGAGGCTTGGATAGAGATGGCTCCGGCGATAATTATCTCCAGAATTTTGGACGTGCTGTAGCCTTTTTTGCCGGCAAGGATTTCATTAACCTTGGCCGTAACATCCTTGAGACTTTTTATCTCCTTCAGATTTTTAATAATTTCTTCATTCTCAATATCCAAGGCTCCGATTTTTGATTCCGCCTCGTATGACAAACTTCCATATGCTTTCCATGCTTTCTCCAATCCTGAATCGGTGGCGATAAAAATTTTTATTTCATAGCCCTTGTTTGAGAGATCCGCGATAATTTTTGAGGAGACCGGATTTTCGGGGGAGAGAACCGCTACGTAGAGTTTTTTCCCGATAATATTAAAAGTTGCCGCTTTTGCCACGCGCGCATCGTTCTCGGCGATAAGGCGTAAAGCGTCGGTGTTTACCGGAGTGAGGTTAAGGTCAACGAAATCAACCCCCAATCTTCCCGCTAAATTTTCCGCCAAATCCGTTTCTTCTTTTCTTTTTATTTCCTCAAGTTTTAGTTTTTGCTTGTCTTCGTCAAAAGTAATCATGTTAAGAAGAATTTTAACACAGTTTTTTCTTCCTCTCCCCCTGCCTGAGGGGGAGTGGCGAGTCCGCGAGCCGAGGGGGTGGGAGGAAGTCCCATTATTCGTATTATACTTTGCAAAATAAGGATAAATTAAGGGATGGGAAAAATCGTAAAATTGCTTGACATAAAATACGGTTGGTAGTATAATATAGGGAGAATACAGAAATCAGTTTAACCAGCGGTTTTGGCTTTCAGCCAAAACCGCCAACATAGAAAGGCAGAAAAATGAAAAATATTGTTTTGTTCTTTGTAATTTTAGCGATTGTTTCCACTTCAGTTTTCGGCGCCAGCCGGAAAAGCAAAAATCCTCCCGTTTACAGGGTGGTGGCAACAGCCGAGCAGTTAGCCGAGGCTAAAAAAGACAAAAATCTCTCCGGCGTAACGTTGGATACCAACCTTGTCTTTCGCACGATTCCGGCGGAATCTCCACAGTGGAGTACGAACATTATTGAGTTTGATGGTACAAATCGTGTCATCAGGATCTCTTCCCCAAAAGGGGAGAAAATAGTGTCTGCTCCTATGGGGTTTTGGGCCAGCCAAAAAACTTCCGAGTCGGCGCAAGTTGCGAGAACGGAAGTTCCGCAACAACAGACAGTTGTGTATGTTACGGAGCGCCCGGCACGGACTTCATGGTGGAATCGCCCCATGCGCCGTTCCTACGGATCGTCTTATGGATATTCCGGCAGTGGGTATGGCGGGGGAATGTACACGGAAAAAATCCGCACGAGCGGGGACTATAGTTGGAACGGGGGAAGTTATTCCGGAATGTATATCGGGTCCGGATACGGATACCAAGGAAGCCCGTCTTCCTATGTGATTCAGCCCGGACAGACTTACGGGGAACGGATGGGGCCATACTATGGGCCGGCTGAAGTTCTCATCCATCAAGATAATGTTTATACATTATCTGGAGGAATTGGCGGAAGCACCTATCGCTAAAATTTGTTAGTCGCAAGCGCGCAAGGTTTACCTTGCGCGCTTTTTTGTAGTTCTTGATTCCTCCTTTCTTAAAGGAGGTGGCTGGCTTTGCAGACGGAGGATTTAATTTAGAAAAAAATCCCCCAACTCCCTTTAAAAAAGGGGAATAAAACACAATAAGTTTAATTTATGATAGTATTTTCACTATGCAAATCATAAGTAAAAATCTCCCTGAAACCGAAAAAATAGCCCGCGAATTCGCAAAAAAAATCCTCAAACAAAAAAGAGATAAAGCCCTTGTTGTCGGACTTTATGGCGATTTAGGCTCTGGCAAAACAACATTTGTCCAAATGCTCGCCAAAATTTTAGGTATTAAAGAGAGCATCACTTCTCCCACCTTTGTCATTTTAAAAAACTATAGACTACTGACTGCTAACTACTTACTTCTTATCCACATTGATGCTTACAGATTGGAAAGCGGGAAGGAATTGGAAAAACTCGGCTGGAAAGAAATTTCCGATAATCCGGAAAATATAATTCTGATTGAATGGCCGGAACGCGTTTCCGAAATTCTGCCTTCCGATATGATAAAAATAAATTTTGAATTCGTGGATGAGAATACCAGAAAAATAGAGCTGTAATTTTTCTGCCGGTGTTAAACTAACAAGGCGAAGCTAATTTGCACGATCGTGCAAATTAGCTTCGCCTTGTTTTTGACTTTTTGCCAGCGCGGGGTTAAGGTAATGTCGGAACGGGAAAAGAAAAAGGTTCACTTTCCAGTTCTTTGACAAACAGAACCTAAAACCATTCCTGAAAGGGAATACAAAGTCTGAAAGGACTTGATATGCAAAATCTGCAAATAGTAGTAAGGCTTCTAGGCGGAGAAAACATGAATAACTGGCAAAAAAACATTTTTATGGATATTGCCGCGGTGGAATTTAGGACCTGTCCATCCGAATGTTTGAGGGTCACAATAAACAGTCTTTTTGTATCCTCTAAAACATGTATTTTGGAGGTAATTGATGGTCTGGCTGCTATTTTTGTGGCTTATCCGGAATGTCAAAAAAACATATTGGATGCTATAAAATCTGGTTACGCTGAATGTGCTATGGAAAAACACGATCGTTTTTTTGGTGTAACAATGAGCATCCGGGGTATACTCAAGGGATTGAGTCTTGTTAAGACTTCAGGGGAAGTTAAAGAAAAAGCTCTGGAATTTTTTGCCGAAGTGGTAACAAAAGATATTTACCAAGTTCCTGATCTGGGGGAAAACTCGGGTTTAAACGGAACACTTTCAAATCTCGTGGCGGACTTTCTGCGGGAAGAGACGCCGGAGAGTTTGGATTTTGAGAAGTTTCTGAAGCCTGTCCTGAATTATTACGGAAACCTTCCGTTGGAGAAAAGAGATGAATGGAAGGGGATAAAAACGTTTAATGCTAGGTTGGTGAATGAGTTTATGTACAAATGGTTTAGTAATTTATCTCTCAATAAAAAGATGATAGCTCTGGCTTATATTAGCGATTGGAAAGGCAACTAGTTTAAGTTCTTTTGTCTGTTTGCCCCGCGAAAATGTAATCATTTTCGCGGGGCTTTTTTCTTGACTTAATTTTTTTAGGGATTAGTGTTAATGAAAATTGTTCTTGAACTTTAAAGAAAGGCAACTTATGCATAAATATGAAAAAAGGACCAGGAAACTCTGTCCGACATGCAAAGAGGGAGAGATGATTGAGGAATACACCTTCACTCCATCATATACTCCTTTAAGAGAAATTGTACTGAACGGCAAAGTCGCCAGACATGAAGAAACCATTGGTTATTATTGCGGACATTGCGGGTTGGTGTATAAATTTTTATCTAGCTCTTGTGAGGACATGCCGTGTGGTGAGGCGGTTCGCGAGAAGAAGACTAAGAAGGTATCGGAAGCGCTTAATAAGCTTAATAAGGAGTTTAAAGAACGTCCCATAAGATCAAGAGGTAAAAATTGATCAATTGTGCCCGGCAAAAATGTAATTCATTTTTGCCGGGCTTTTTTTGCGCTTTGTCATTCCCGCCCCCGTCTACACGAGGGTAAACTCCGGCGGGAATCTAGTTTTGGTTTGAAAATTGATTCATTGTAAATTGATTGTCCGCCTGTGCGGATCCGCAAGGGCGGAAAAATTGAAAATTAGAAATTGAAAATTTTTTCTAGATTCTCGCCTTCGCGGGTGAGAAGCGACCTTAAGGAAGTCCGCCCGTACCGAAGCGTCCGCTTCGGACGGTTCGGGCGGGCTTCGCAAGACCTTGAGCATTCTGTAATCAGAATGCTCAAGGTGTACAGTTCCTGTAGGGAATGACAGCGTGAGATTTGCTATACTTAATACATGGCTAAAAAATCCAAAAAACGCCTTATCTTGCTGGACGCTCACGCAATCATTCACCGCGCTTATCACGCTCTGCCTGATTTTACGACAAGCTCCGGCGAGCCGACGGGCGGTCTTTACGGGCTTTGCGCAATGCTTATGAAGATAATCGCGGACTTGAAGCCGGACTATATTGTTGCCGCTTACGATCTCCCGAAGCCTACTTATCGCCACGAGGCCTATGACGGATACAAAGGAGGCAGAGCAAAAATTGACGACGCTCTTATCTCCCAGCTCAAGAGATCGCGGGATATTTTTAAAGCTTTTTCCGTGCCGATTTACGATAAAGAAGGGTTTGAGGCGGACGATATTTTAGGAACGATAGTTGAAAATCTGAAAGACGAAAAAGGCGTTGAGATAATAGTCGCTTCGGGGGATATGGACACTCTCCAGCTTGTCAAAGGCAAGAAAGTGCAAGTATATACTTTGCGCAAGGGCATTCAGGACACGATTCTTTACGATGAGAAAAAAGTGAAAGAAAGGTTTGGGTTCGGTCCGGAACTTTTACCCGACTACAAGGGGCTAAGGGGAGATCCGTCCGATAATATCATCGGCATTGCCGGAATAGGGGATAAGACAGCTTCAATTCTTATCCAAAATTTCGGATCAGTTGAAGAAATGTATAAAGAACTTGAGAAGGGCGATAGAGGCGAAGAAAATTTGAAAAAAGCCGGCCTTACTCCCCGAATCGTGGAGCTTCTCAAAAAAGGCAAAGAGGAAGCGCAATTTAGCAAAATGCTCGCTACTATCCGCAGGGACGCGCCCATAGATTTTTATCTTCCCCAGAATACTTGGATAGAAACCGTTGACGTTAAAATGGCCGAGGGGCTTTTTACGGTTCTCCAATTCAGATCCATGGGGGGCAGGCTCAAGGAAGTTTTGAAAAAAATGACCGGAGGGGATTTGCCGGAAGAAAAATCGCCTGTTGAGGAGTACGATCCGCGGGCTCTCAAGGAGGCCGCCATAGGCCTTTGGCTTTTGAATTCTACCATCACCAATCCGGCTTACGACGATGTTTTAAAATTCACCAATTCCAAAAATCTCAAGGAGGCGGGAGAAAAAATTTTTCGCGATATTAAAGAGAAAAATTTGGAAAAAGTCTGGAATGAAATTGAAAAACCTCTTATACCTGTGGTGGAAAAAATGGAAAAGAGCGGAATCAAGCTCAATACTCAATTTCTCCAAAATCTATCGGAGGAAAAACATAAGGAACTTGAAATTCTGGAGAAGAAAATCTGGGAGTACGCTGGCGGGGAGTTTAATATAAATTCTCCGAAGCAGATGGGGGAAATTCTTTTCGGAAAAATGGGACTCAAAGCCAAAAACCAAAAAAAGACGGCTGGCGGGGCGCTTTCCACCAAAGAGTCCGAACTCATTAAGCTTCAGGATGTTCACCCTGTAATCGGCGAGATACTAAAATACCGCGAGCTGGCAAAGCTTTTAAATACATACATAGACGCGATGCCCCGGGCGGTTAATTCCGGCGGGCGAATTCACGCCAAATTTTTACAGGCGGGAACAACCACGGGAAGAATGGCCTCCGAAGATCCCAACTTGCAGAATATTCCGAACAGAAGCGATTTGGGGAAAAAAATAAGAGAAGCGTTTGTGGCGGAAAAGGGGTTTAAAATGGTTGCCTTTGATTATTCGCAGGCGGAGCTTCGGATTGCCGCTTTTCTCTCTCCGGACGAAAGACTTATTGAAATTTTCAAGCGCGGAGAAGACGTTCATTCTTCCGTCGCTTCTTTTGTTTTTGGCGTTCCTTTGGGGGAGGTGGATAAAGAGATGAGAAGAAAGGCTAAAGTCATAAATTTCGGAATAATTTATGGAATGGGCGTTTCCGCTCTTCAGAAAAATCTTGGAGGAAGCAGGGCGGAGGCGGAAAATTTTTACAATAATTATTTCGCTGTTTTTTCCGGCCTCGCTTCTTATCTGCGGAAAGTGAAGGAAGAAACGGGAAAGAGGGGATACACTGAAACTTTTTTCGGAAGACGAAGATACTTTGAAGGATTTAAATCGCCTTTGCCTTATGTTCGGGCGGAAGCGGAAAGGATGGCCATTAACGCGCCAATTCAGGGAACGGAAGCGGATATCGTGAAGCTAGCGATGGCGCGAGTGGATGAATATTTGAAGAAAAATAATTTGGAAGATAAAGTTTTCCCGCTTCTTCAAGTGCACGACGAGCTTGTGTATGAAATTGAGGAAGGTCTGGTGGAAAAAATTTCTCCGGAAATCAAAAAAATAATGGAAAATGTCATTATGCCGGAAAAAACTCGGGGAGTGGTTTTGAAAGTTGACGTGTCGGTCGGGGAGAATTGGGGCAGGATGCAAAAAGTCACAGATAACTTTTTGCATCGCTGACTTGCGCTGATTAGACGCAGATTAACGCAGAAAAATAAATGATATATTTCTTACACGGCGAAAATGCGGAAAAAGCGCGGGGCAAAGCCCGCGAGCTTTTGGAAGGTATGAAAAAAAAGAAGCCGGGGGCTTCGGTTTTTGAAGCGGACTCGGATAATTTTAATCAAAATAGATTTGAGGAGTGGATAGGCGGACAGGGTCTTTTTG
>CAYGHQ010000033.1:0-10860 GCA_964349845.1 uncultured Candidatus Saccharibacteria bacterium | reverse complement strand
GATATTAAATATACAATGCGAAAAAGCGAGAGGGCGAGAAATATCCGGATAACCGTGGAGAGAAGCGGAGAAGTTTTTGTGACGATTCCTCCGGGGAAAGACGATAAAGAAGCGGAGATTTTTGTGGAGAAGCATAAGGAATGGATCCGCCGGAAGGCGGAATATTTTTTGAAAAATCCGCTTCCCGCTTTTTGGGAGAAAATAAAATCCCGCGCGGGTTCTAAAAAGGAATTCAAAAATCGCAAAGGGGAGGCTTTGGCTCTGATTGAGGAAAAAATAAAAAAGTTCAACAATTATTACAATTTTTCTTATAAGAAAATCGTTATCAGAAATCAGAAAAGCCGGTGGGGGAGCTGTTCTAAAAAGGAAAATCTCAATTTCAATTACCGGATTATTTTTCTTCCGCCCGAGATCCAGGATTACATTATCGTCCATGAACTTTGCCATCTTAAAGAGCTAAATCATTCCAAAAGTTTTTGGAGTCTGGTTTCCAAACAAATCCCGGATTATAAAGACAGGAGAAAGAAATTAAAAATTAAAAACTGAAGAATAAAAAATTGGATTTTTAGCCGGTTTTTTGATATATTTCTATCTGTCCATATGGTAAAAACAAGGAAGACAAAAAGCGCGGGGGGAGTGGTGATGAATCGCAAAAGCGGAAAAATTCTTGTGGTTAGCCAGCATGGAACATCATGGTCTCTGCCAAAGGGGCATATTGATGAGGGGGAAGAAGCGGAGGAGGCCGCAAGAAGGGAGGTTTTTGAAGAAGCAGGGCTTGGGGATTTGGATATGATAAAAAGTTTTCCGGCCTACGAGAGATTCAAGATGGATAAAAACAATTCCGATGACAAATTGGAGTTGAAAGAAATCCAGATGTTTCTTTTTGAAACGGGTGAAGAAAATTTGAGTCCCCGCGATCCGGATAATCCGGAGGCTAAGTGGGTGGAGAAGGATAAGGTTGAGAAAATCCTGACTCATCCCAAAGACAAGGAATTTTTCAGGAGTATTAAGAAAGAGTTATAAATTTTGTTCTTAATTCTCCCTTTTTAAAGGGTGAGGAGCGTAGCTCCGCAAGACTCATTCAGCCCGAGTCTGCGAGGGCGAATGAGTGGACAGCTCCTGTAAGGAGTGGCGAGTCTTCGAGCCGAGGGATTTTTTGTAATTAAAATCCTCCGCCGGAGTACCGGCACCTCCTTTAAAAAAGGAGGAATCAAGAATATAAGATATGCGCGCGTAGCTCAGCTGGTTAGAGCGTTCGTTTGACGTACGAAAGGTCCCAGATTCGAATTCTGGCGCGCGCACAAAATTAATAAAAACGCCGCGCGGAGCGCGACGTTTTGCGTAAAAAAATAAGAGCTAGAAGTCGTCAAGATTTTTTGAACAGGTTCTAGGCTACAAATCCTCCTTCAGAGCATCATTAATTTCTTGGGGAGTCTGAGAGGATTGATGCTGGATATCTCTTTTTAAAACCATTCCTCTTCGTTGCATTATAACTTCTCGGAGCTGGCAGAGGGGCAATAATCTTATCTCTTCGGCTGTCATGCCAGTATAATCCTCTACGTCTTTCTCCAATTTTTCAAGAACAGATTCTTTCGGTTCACTCATATTTTCTTCCTTCAGTTAAAGTTGAAGAACAATAAATACAAGAGAAGAATAGCATAAGGCGGAAAAAAGAAAAGCCGGATTTTTCGCAAAGCGAAAAATCCGGCTTTTCTTTTTTCCGCTTCCCCCGCTTTTCCCCCCAACCTAAGCGGAAGACAAAATAGTTTTCAAGAAATTTTTGGAGACCCGCGGAAGCGAGCCAGCATGGTCTGTCAAGACCCGAGGCTTTGCGAGGGTTCTTGACAGTGGCGAGCTGAGCGTGAGCAAAAGCCGGCGCTGGCCGGCTTTATGCGTTCTCCAAAAATTTCTTGAAAACTATTTTGTCTGGAGCCACATATATATGTCCTCCAGCGCTTTGACCGCGTCCCCCGCGGCAATGTTATTCTGATGATAGAGTCCGTCCGTGCAGTCTCCGGCAGACCATACGCCTTCCACGGAAGTTCTTTGGTTTTTCGGGTCAACTATCACTTGGCCGTATCCAGTCATCTCCAAAAGATTTTTAGCGAATTCCGTAGCGGGGCGGGCGCCGATTTCCACAAAAACTCCCTGCGCCGGAATTTCAACTTTCGTTTTTTTATCTTTATCATTGTAAACCACGGAAGTAACGAACTTGCCTCCTTTGACTTCGGTTATTTCAGCGTTTAAAACCGCGCGCATTTTGGGATTAGCCAAAACTTTTTTGACGGTAACCGGATCAGCTTTAAACTCGTCTTTGTAGTGCAAAAGCGTTACGCTTTTGGCGTAAGAAAGAAGCTGGGCGGAACTTTCAAAACCGGCATTTCCGCCTCCAATTACCACTACGTCCATGTCGGCAAAAAGAGGCCCGTCGCAGGAAGCGCAGTAGGTAATGCCCTTGTTTTCAAATTCTTTGGCTCCCGGGACGTTCAGTTTTTTTCTCTTGCTTCCGGTGGCTACGAGCACAGTTTTGGCTTCGTAATAATCCTTGTCGGTTTTGATGCCGAATCCTCCCTTAATTTTTTCCAAAAGTTCGCACTTCTCCTTGTTTTTAATTTCCACTATGTCTCCGGCATAAGCGCGGAGATGATCCTCAAGATTTTTAGAGAGAACTTCTCCTGGAATGGAAATACTGCCGATCCAGTTTTGAATGTCGGGGGAAATAGCGCTTTGTCCGCCAAAGCTTCCGGCCACAAAGACGGTTTTAAGGCGTTTGCGAGCCGCATAAACGCCGGCAGACACTCCGGCGGGACCGCCACCCAAAATAGCTAAATCATAGACCATAATTTTTGTAAGAAGCTTATTATTTGCAAGTAAAAAGGTGAATTTAAACGACTTAAATTCACCTAATTACCTAATTTCTAATTCATCTAATAAATTCCCAATGACCCAATTCTAAAATTTAGGATTTGGAATTTTATTAGAAATTAGGTAATTAGGTGAATTAGAAATTGGCAAGCTCTAAAATACAAATCACAAAAACAGAATGGTAAAAAGTTTATTTCTTAGACCTTCTTAAAAACGCCGGTACCGCTCCCCAATCGTCTTCCGCGTCGTCAATTATTTTCTTTTCTTCCGTTTTCGGGACTTCTTTCATTACCGGAGGGGGAAGGACAGAGTTATGAATTTCCGGCTTCTTTTCTTTTTCAACTTTCTCTTTCTCCGGAGCCGGCTCTCTGTTTAATGAAATTTCCGGCTGGAACAGGGATTTCTTGTGGGCCGAAGCTTCCGGAAAGCCGGCGGCGATAACAGTAATGCGGATTTCATTTTTCTTCAGTTTTTCGTCGCGGACCGTTCCGAAAATAACTTTAGCGTTAGGATCAATGGACTCGGTAATAATCTTGGCGGCGTCCTGAATCTCAAACATAGTGAGATCATCTCCTCCGGCAATGGAGAACAGCACGCCTTTGGCGCCGTGGATGGAAAGCTCAAGAAGAGGGGAGTTGATGGCGGCTTTGGCGGCTTCTTCCGCTCTTTTGTCTCCGGAGGCGGAGCCGACGCCCATGAGGGCGCTTCCGGAATTTTCCAGAACCGATCGGATGTCGGCAAAGTCAATATTTATGATTCCGGGGGTGGTAATAAGGTCGGAAATTCCCTCAACCGCTTGCTTCAAAATATCATCGCACATTCCAAAAGCGGCTTTTGCCGTGGTATCTTTAGAAACGCTTGCGAGAAGCCTGTCGTTTGGAATGACAATAATGGCGTCAACGGATTTTTTGAGTTCTTCAAGGCCTTGTTCGGCAAGCCTTGTTCTCTGCTGTCCTTCAAAAAAGAAAGGTTTGGTGGTAACGGCGACAGTGAGGCATCCCAGTTCTTTGGCGATTTTGGCGACAACCGGAGCGGAGCCGGTGTAAGTTCCACCCCCTAGACCGCCAGAAACAAAAACCATGTCAGCACCCTTAATGGCTTCTTGAACTTCTTCTTTTGTTTCTTCAACGGCTCTTTTCCCAAGCTCCGGATTCATGCCGGTACCGAGTCCGCGGGTCAGGTTTTTTCCGATGTGGATTTTTCTTTTGGTTAAGGTATTGTGAAGATCTTGGGCGTCGGTATTGATAGCGATAAATTCAACCCCCTTTACTTTGGAGCTTATCATGTGGTTGATGGCGTTTTTTCCCGAGCCTCCGACACCGAAGACTTTGATTCTGGCGAATGTTTCAACTTCAGGCGTTACTTGTGGCATAGATTTGCGAATTACAATGCCGGCTCGCGTTTTCCGATATGGGGGCCGGAGAGGCGCGGGGCTTTGTAAAGCGGGGGTTATTTGTTAAGAATTTCAAAATTTCGGATTGAAACCGAAAGACTTCTGATTAATTTGAGTTCATCATAACACCATGTCAGGGGAAAAGAAAAGATTGACCCAGTAGTAGATTTTGGTCTTAATTTTTTGAGTGATTTTAGACGAACTTTCGTTGGTTTGAGACTGAATTAGAATTGTAGATTTTTTTGTTTGAGGGAGTAAAAAATTAAAAGCTCAAGACCAAAATTCACTACGGGGTTGACCCCGTTAAAAAATCAACTTTTAATTTAAACGGGAAAATATGGGTATTCTTGAACCAAATATTTTATTTTTTCCGGCATCCTCTTATGATATAATTATCCGCAAGTTAAAATTTTTCCGCTGTCTCTTTTTGGGACAGAGTAAATTATGAAAAAATCTCAAGGCTTCACCCCGTCAGTAGATTTTCGGTTTGCTTTTTGTCTGCGATAAAAATACTCTCATTTAGCTAAACTTATTTAGAATAAAATTATCATGTACCTTAATTTAACGAAAAAGCGGAAGACGAACCGAAAATTCACTGCGGGGTTCACCCTCATAGAGCTCCTCGTCGTCATCTCCATCGTTTCTCTCCTTTCCAGCGTCGTCTGGGCTTCTCTCTCCAACGGAAAGGTCAAAGCCGAGGATGCCAAGAAAATATCCACGGTAAGAACGGTGAATACGGCTATCAGAATGGCCGAATCAAACACCGGAAGCGTGCCGGCAAATTATCTAAACAGCGACGGAACGGCCAATGACGCCGGAGAAGGGGACGCCCTTTCTTGCGAGGGAGGAGGAGCTTACGGCAATACCGCCTACGAGAGAAGCATGCAGGATCTTATCGCGAGCGGGGCCTATTCCGCCATCCCCAAATCTCCCGAAGGAAATTCCTACTGCTACTTCAATTACGGGGGAAATTACGGGGAGGGAGCCATGTTTTCCGCCAAACTCGCGGACGGAAGCACATATAGTTCGGGCGGAACTGGAGGAATGGGATCTTCTCCCGGGGCTGATACTGTAACCATTACCCATGTTTTATATGATGCAATCACGGGCAGGCTTACTGTTACTGCAAGGTCATCTCTCGTAAGCCCGACCCATATTTTAGTCCTCAAAGGAGATGTGGGTTTTACAGAAAGAGCTATGGCAAATCTGGGAGGAGGACTATACCAATCTGTCGTAAATGGATTAGCTGTCGTACCGGCATCCGTAACCGTGGTTTCTTCTTTGGGGGGAATAGCCGTTGAACCTCCTCCTCCCGTCATAATTCCTCCTCCTCCTTTTCCCCCGCCTCCGCCTGACGAGGTAACCATTACTTTGGTAGAATACAGAACAGCCAGAGGTCGTCTCACAGTTACTGCCAGATCATCCGTCGTCAGTCCGGCAATAGCCCTGACGCTAAAAGCCGGAGTAGGTTTTCCAGATGTCCCAATGACCAATTTCGGAGGCGGAGCATATCAGGTGGTTCTTACGCCTGTACCACAGCCAGTTTCCGTAACCGTAGTCTCAAACGGAGGGGGAACGGACACCGCTCCTCCGCCCGATTTCAGGATTGCGCCATAATCAGCCATAATCATAAGCTATCCTAAAAAAGCCGTCCCGACGTTGCGTCGGGACGGCTTCTTCCATCCTCCAAAAAATCCAAAGCGGTTGACATTACGGCAAAAATTGCTTAAAAAATCCTTTCGCCTGCTCAAGTACATTATTTTTCCTTTTTCCGGTTTCCCTTATTCCCAAAATCGCGCCCTCTTCGCCGTCTCTCGCTAAAATGCAGAGTCCGTAAGCAACCGACCATGAAGCATCGCGGATCTGCCCTTTGTTGGCGTCGCCCAAGCTTATTCCGCCTATCCGCGAGGGGAGTTTTAGCGCCCCCCTGGCCATGTCTTCAATCGTTTCAATTCCGGATCCTCCTCCGGTTATGACAATGCCGGCCGGAAGAAGGCCGCTTCGCCCGAGTTTCTTTAGATGAGCTTCAATAAGATCAAAAATATCCGAAAGCCGAGCCCCGATGATCTCTTCAAGTTTTTTTCTGGGAAAAGAAGTTCCGACGATGCTTCCTCTTTTTATTTCTTCCGCTTCTTCCAGGGGGACTCGCAGGCCCAAAGCGATGTCGTTGGTAATGTCGTTGGACCCGATAGGGAAGACTTCAAGGGAAATAGGGAGGCTGTTTTCGTACACAATAATGGACACCGTCTCCGAGCCTATGTTGGCCAGAACGCAGCCGGCCACCTTTTGAGCTTTTGTGAGAGTAACCAGGCTTGCCGCGATGGGAGAGGCGACAACCTCTTCAACTTCAAGGCCGGATTCTTCAACGGTTTCAATAAGATCTGAAAGATGGTGCTCCATGCACATTATAAAAAGAACTCTGGCCTCAAGCTTCATTCCCTTAAGGCCCTCCGGACGTCCCCAAGCCGGCTTTCCGTCCACTTTAAATTGGATTGGAATCGTGTGGAGGATTTTCCGGTTTACGGACAAAGAAGCCGGGATTTCCGCTTTGCTTGTTTCAATGGCTTTTTTTACGTCCATTTCGGTGATTTCGTTGTCGGCTCTGGAAATGACGATTGTTCCCGACGATACTGCCCCGGAAAGCCCGATTCCTCCGACGGAAAGAGATGCTCTCTTTATTTTCATGCCGGCTGTTTTCTCCGCCTGAGATAAGGCGGAAGAAATGCTTTTTACCGCGTCAGCCTGGTTTAAAATATAGCCATGCCGAAGACCGCGGGAAGACGCGTAGCCCATCCCCACAATCTTGGGAAAATTCTTCTCGTCGGAGGAAGAATTTTCGGCGGCAATCACCTTGATCTGGTAAGTGCCGATATCCAAGCCGACAGTGATGTTTCTGCCCATAATATAAAGTATAAGAATACAAAAATTTCTAGGAGCACTGTTAGAATTTTCGCAAAAAAATTGACCTAATTAACCTAATTTCTAATTAACCTAAACAAACCCCAACTCCCAATTGGTAATTGGTTATTGGGGATTGTTTAGAAATTAGGTTAATTAGGTCAATTAGAAATTTGGCTACCTAGCTTTGGAGAAAAATTTTATAAAAACATTACACTCCAAATTGCTCGCGATATTTTTGTTCCATTGCCTCCATTTTACTACTATGTTCCATTCCTTTCAAATGCAGGAGTCCGTGGATAAACAGGAAAAGAGCAAAATTTTTCGGAGGCCTCTTAAATTTAGGGGCTTCTTTTTCCGCTTCCTCCGGACAAATGAAAATTTCTCCGGAAGCGGGAGAGAGAGGGAAGCTTAAAATATCAGTCGGCTCGTTTTTTTTGCGGTAGAGCATGTTCAGTTCTCTCATCTTCCCGCTTTCGGCAAAAACAAGGCTTAGTTCGTACTCTCTTCCCAAAATTTCTTCTTTTATTTTAAAAAGATCTGATTTTGCAAGCTTAAAAGGCAACTCTCCCCGGGGAGAGTTGCCTTTTAATTTATTCGCAATTGTAAAATCATCTTCCGCCATTATCTTCTTCTTCCGGTTTTTTCCGGCATTTTTCCCAGCTTTTGGAGCTCCTCAACCATTTTTCTTTTGGCAATTTTTTTTAAGGCAATTTTCTTTTTGGCCAAGGGAGACTGGTTTCTTGTTTTGTAGCGAAGAGACCGCACGCGGGGAAGAACTCCGGACCCCTGAACTTTTTTAGTAAAACGGCGGAGTAAAGCCACATTGTTTTCGTTATTGTTTTTTTCCACTTCAATATTGATCATGATTTCATTATATTAGCATAGAAACTATATAAAACGCAAGTTTTAGAATAACCCCTCCCTTTTTTTTGTTAGCGGTAATTAAACACGAATTTAAAAAATAATTAACACAGATAAAACCTCCGCAAGCGGAGCTTGCGGAGGTTAAGAACTGGAAGTAAAGGGAAAAACAAATGGGCACCATCTGCTCCGTCCCGCCTGCCATCGCCTGAAGCCTGCCCGACATGCCCGACAGCAGTCGTGGCAGGCGGGCGAAGCAATGGCGGGCAGGCCGACTTCGCAGATGGTGCCCATTGAATTAAAAAAGAGATACAGTAACCATGCTTTCGCAAGAAAGTCCCATTCCCCTCCGACAGAGCAAGCCCCGTACAAGAAGTTAACATTGTCTATAAAGTTATCAAAGAAAATATATAGCAATCCTCATATCTTTTAGTTACTGAATATTAAAAGATAACTTCTCTACGGGGCAAGGCTTTCAATTTTAGAAAGCCTTGCGGAGCCAATTAGGAAATGAAAGCGAGGAAGCCGGCCGGAGGCACTGTCTGACGAAAGCCGCCCCGAGGCTTTGCGAGGGGCGGCTTGAGGAGTTTGCCGGGAGGTCGAGCTTCCGAGCTTATCATTTCCTTGATTGGCGAGCGGAGGAATTCGCTAGCCCGCCCGAAACGTACCGCTTCGGTACGGGCGGGCTAGCGAATATCCGTGCTTTCTAAAATTGAAAGGCTTGTGCCTATATTTTTTTTAAGTAAGCCGCCAGTTCTCCCACCTTCACGCTCTCCTGCGATCTTGTTTCCATGTTTCGGACTATCAGCGATCCTTCCATTGCTTCCTTTTGTCCCATAATAATGACGTAGGGGACGTTCATGCTTTCCGCCATGGCTACCTGAACGGCCATTTTATCTTTGGAAAGAGACTGATAAACGGGAATTTCCGCTTTGCGGAGAATTTCTATAACTTCCAGGCTTCGGAGTTTGGCTTCAAAGCCCAAGTGGATAAAATATATTTTAGGCAGGCGGACAGGCTTGACTTTTTCGGGGTCATTCGCGATTTTTTTGAAGAAAAGCGAAAGGCCTACTCCCGGAAGGTCTTTCCTCCATCCAAGACGCTTGGCCATTCCATCGTATCTGCATCCGCATCCTAAAACCGGATCTTTCCCGGTCTCTCCGGCTTCCCTTATTTCAAACACGGTCTCGGAACAAAAATATTTTTTTCCGACAAGACCGCTTTCTATCCGGTAGGGTATATTGAGCATTTCCATATACTCCAGAACTTCCTTGAAATGTTCCCGGCTTTTATCCGACAGGTAAGACATGGGGTTCGGGGCGCTTCCGCGGAGAGATAGGCAGTCTTCTTCCGAAGATTTTAGAAGAGCCCATGAGTCTTTTTTTACCGCCTCCCTGGATTGGGGAGCGAGAAGCTCAAGGTTCTGCCGGCAATAGTTTCCGAGCTCTTTGGAAAATTTTCCGACGGACTCTTTGTCTCCGACGCTGTTGAGGGCGATATAAATATTCTTATAGCCCTCCTCTTTGAGCATAAGGAAAGAGGCTTGGATAATAATGGCTTCAGCTACGCTTTTTTCCGTACCCAATATCTCCAGGCCGATAAACTTTTCCCGGCTTTCCGGCTTTTTCCCGTGATGAGCGATAATAGGCCCGCCCCAGCGGATCATGACTGGCTGGGGAAGAGAGACCATTCCTTTTTCAGCGTAATGGCGAAGCACCGCGGTCTTCTCCTCGGGGAAGACGGAAAGAAAGGCATTCTCTTTGTCTTTTGGATATTCTCCCCCGAGAAGAGCTCTTGACTTTGCGATATCTTCTCTTGTTATCTCCGGAGGCTCGCAAGGGGAAAATCCGTAATAGAGGGCGATTTCGGAAGATTTATCAATGCTCTTTTCTTTTGTCCTGCCGAAAACAGCCTCTTTGGCGTTTTTTTTGGCGGGTTCGGGAATGCTATGAAAATTTATTTTAGATTTTACCCGCATAGCCCTGTATTTTTTCCCGGACATAAATTAAATATACCAATATACAAATGGTACGAATGATACGAATCGCTACTAATCCTCAAAATTGTTTCTTTATTCGTTAGCTACTTGTAGAGATTAGCCCGTCCGTACCGAATCCGGTACGTTTCGGGCGGGTATAATTTGTTCATTGGTATGTTTACTTGCCTGGCCACACAGAAAGTTTGGTTAGCGGAAAAAGCCGGAAAAGAGGCTTGCCGACAATGTTTTCTTTGGAAAGAGGCCCCCAGATCCTGGAGTCGGCCGAAACAGGGCGGTTGTCTCCGAGGACATAATATTCTTTCTCTCCCAAAATAATTGTTTTTTCTTCTTCCAAAACCTTATTTTTGACGTAATCCTCGCCGAGAGAAAAGCCTTCCGGATTGTCGGAATTTATGATAACGATTTTATTGTCAAAGATTTCCAGCGTTTCGTAGGGAAGCCCTATTATCCTTTTAATGAGATACCGGCCTTTTTCAATGGGAGATCTGAAAATGATAACATCGCCTCTTTGAGGCTTGTCAAACCGGTAGCTTATTTCATCCACTATGAGGTATTCGCCATCTCTGAAAGACGGTTCCATGGAAGCTCCGGAAACCACGAAGGGCTGGGCTATGTAGTAGCGGATGGGGATAATGATAATCGCGCTTATGGCTATGAATCGCGCAAGTTCCCAAAATCCTTTTCCCAATTTTTCGCTTCGCGTCTCTTTTTTTTCTGGATAAATTTCAATCGGGGATTGGCTTGTTTTTTTGTTTTCGTTTTCCGGTTCCATAAATTAGATTTAGTCAGCCTTTGAGAAAATTTTACTCCCATTCTTCGCTTTACACAAGACGAAAAGGCG
>CAYGHQ010000032.1:0-11009 GCA_964349845.1 uncultured Candidatus Saccharibacteria bacterium | reverse complement strand
AAAATAACATACAGTGATAATAAGCTATAGCTTATTATCACTGTATGTTATTTTTTTATTTTTTGACCACCTTCATCTTTTCCAAAAGCAAAGTCGATTACGCTTTTTTCATATTTATTTTTAATTATTTCCGGAGTTTTCTTTTCCATCTTCAAGCCGAACATTTCCCTTAAAGGTTTGTCGTATTCTATAGCATCGGCAATTATATAAAGCATGTCTTTACCTATTTCAAAATCAGCTTTGAGCAAAGTTATCAGGTTTTCGCAGTCATAGGGATAAACCCAAACACTATCTTGAAGCCGAGCAAAACCGATTGAGTTTAAGGTTCTCCGAACTTTGTCTCTTAAGGCCTTCCTTTCTTCTTTAATATCAAATATGAGAATTCTCCATTTCTTATCCCATTTTTTAGGAACTTTAAGCTTGAAGTTCTGGATTTCCAGTATCCGGAGCTTTGTCTCCCCCTTCTCGGTCAACTTCAAAAAGTTTCCGTCAAATTTAAGAAGTCCGGCTTTAACAAGTTTTTTTCTTGATTCCCCTATTATTTCTTTCTGCCTTTTGCCCGGATCATATCCCAATGACTTAAGCGCGATTAAGGCATTGGGAGCCAAAAGAGCTACGCTTAAAAGTCCAGCCGTTTCTACAGTTGTTAAAATAATTCTTTTTAATTGATTTTTTCTTGTCCTCTTTCTTGATTCCTCCTCTAAATTACCCATACAGTAATTATACACTATAGCGTAGTATTACTGTATGTGGATAATTAACAACAAAAAGGAAGTACTGCGGAAGTGTTGTTTTTTACAGATCGCAAATCAGGTTCTCAATTTTTTGATAAAAAACAAGGTTGTCTTGCTTAACAGTATTATTTTTTAAGCTGAATTTTTAAAGAGAAATCGCCAATTTTTATTTCCTTGCCGGAAGAAATTGGACCAAAGGAAATTTGGGAAAGAGATGTTATCTTGACAATCTCTTCTTTATTTTTCTCCAAAAATTTTTGAGCCTCCGGACTTGTTTCCACCAAAAGTTCAACTTTATCAGACGGGAGAAGTTTCTCTTCTTTGCGAAGTTCCTGAACGCTTCTTATGAAATCTCGGACATTCCCCTCTTCCTGAAGCTCGGGGGTAATTTTTGTATCTAGTTCCACTTCACCGGAAATTTTTTCGTCAAAAATTATTTCTTTGACATTCACTTCATCTTTGATGAGTTCATGCAATTCTTTTTTGTTTAGAATTTCGGATTTCGTGCTTCGGATTTTGAGCAAAGCAAGAGGTTGTCTGACTTTAATCCCCGCTTTCGCTCTTGCCTCCAATCCCAACGACACAATTTTTCTGACCTCCGCCATTTCCTCAAGCAGAGCGGGCTTTGCCCGCCGTAGCGTATCCGCGGAGGCGGGCCAAGTCTCAAGATGAACGCTTTCTTTTTCTCCGCCGACTTTTTTGTAAATATCCTCGGCTATGAATGGCGTGAAGGGAGCCATTACTTTCGCCAACTCAAGCAAAACAAAACGAGTAGTTTTTAAAGCTGATTTTTTATCTTCCTCGTTATCGCTTTTAAATCTTTCTCTGGAACGCCGGAGATACCACACCGACAAATCATCAATAAAATCGGCAATCGGCCGAGCCGCTTTATCCAATTCGTATTTTTCCAGAGAGTCCGTAACTTCTTTTATAAGTTCGTTCAATCTTGCCAGCACCCACAAATCCAAGACGTTTGAAGAAGCCACTAGGGAATAGCCCCTCAACTCTGCTCGGGACAAGCCACTAGCCACTAGGGAAGACGAGTACAGGGAATAAAAAGAAAAAACGTTGAGGAGACGCAAAATATTTTTCTTATACACTTCATCAACGCCTTTTTCAGAAAAGCGAATATCCTCGGCATGCACAGCCGGAGAAGACATAAGGTAGTATCGCAGAGCGTCCGCCCCATATTTATTAACAACCTCCATCGGATCCGGGTAATTTTTTAAGCGCTTGGACATCTTCTGCCCGTCTTCGGCCAGAATAATTCCGTTTACAATCACATTTTTATAGGAAGCTTTCCCGAACAAAGCGGTAGAAAGAACAAGCATGGTGTAAAACCATCCTCGCGTCTGATCCAGACCCTCAGCAATAAAATCCGCCGGATATCCTACAGATTTTTTAAGGAGGCCTGATTCAGGATTGAATTTATCCAAGCTCAGAAACGGATAATGGGCTTTGGCGTAAGGCATTGATCCGGATTCAAACCAACAGTCAAAAACATCCGGAATTCTTCTCATTTTTCCTCCCTGCCCTCCACCTGCCTGCAGTGAACTTATTGAACCCGTTGAACGGGCACACTCGCAAACAAATTCAATTTCATCAATATACGGCCGATGAAGATCAATGCTGTAATTTTTATTATGGGGCAAAGGCGAAAAAGAAAGCCCCTTCACTTCCGCATTTTTCATAAAAGGCTCCTTTTTTTCTCCCTGCCACCTTTCCACTGCTTCCCTATCGCCCCACCCTTCTCCAACCATAAAAAATATCCAGGAGATGAGCTCGTGAGTAACAATCAAAATATTTTTCCCGGAATATTTTTTATCAATTTCATAAAGAAATTCTCCAACTCTCTTCCTGATATCGTTAAAATTCTCTCCGCCGGGAGTCGCTCTTTCAAACCTTTCTTCAAATGTTTTGAAATAGGCATGAAATTCGTCCAATCCTTTTCCGTCAAATTCTCCGGCGTTTATTTCCCCTATCCGCGGATCAAAAATAATTTTCTCCGGAGAAATACCCAAAACCTCCGCTGTTTTCTCCGCGGTTTCTTTGGTCCGGAAAAAAGGAGAAGCAATGACAACATCTATTTTTTCTTTAGAAAGTTTTTTGGCTGATTCTAAAACCTGAGTAATTCCTTTTTCGGTCAGATGAATTTCTTTTTTTGAATCCGAATTGATAATTCCGGATGTATTATTCTCCGCCTCGCCATGGCGCATTATGAAATATTTATTGGCTGGCTTTTGGCTTTTCTTTTTAATGTCTTCAATACTTCCTAAAATTTCCACTTTCTCGCATTTACCGCACTTCCAAACAGGCAAAGGCGCGCCCCAAAATCTGGTTCTGGAAATCGCCCAATCTCGCGCGCCCTCTAACCATTTTCCAAACCGCCCTTCTTTTATATCTTCCGGCACCCATCCGATTTTTTTATTTTCTGAAATTAGCTTATCTTTAATATCTGTAACTTTTACAAACCATGAAGAAGAAGCGTAATTTAAAAGCGGGGTTTCGCACCTCCAGCAGAAAGGATAAGCGTGCTTGAAATTTTCTTTGGCAAACACACCTCCTTTCTTCTCCAGAAATTCCACGACTTTTTCGTCGGTTTCTCTTGGGTTTCCCTTCGGCTTAACAGAAAGCCCGGCAAAATCTTTCACATCCGGCTTCATTTTTCCGTCAGTGGAAACATGCTGAATAAAAGGCAAGTTATTTTTCTTCCCAAGTTCCATATCATCCTCTCCAAAAGCAGGAGCGATATGGACAATCCCCGTGCCGTCTTCAGTAGTCACAAAATCCGCGCCGTAAATTTTGAATCCGTTTCTTAAATTTTTTGTTTTCTCGTTGTTATAGTAGTCAAAAATAGGTTCGTATTCTAAACCTTCTAAATCTTTTCCAATTACTTTTTGCACTCTATCTCTGTATTTTATAAAGAATTCCTCTTCATTTTTAACCAACAGAAGCGAAGCCTCCAAATGATCCATACCAAAGATCATTTTGATTATAGAATTAAGTTTGCCGGTAGGGTCAAAACTTTTTTCATCTCTCCCCTCGGTAAGCCCTTTCTTAAATAATTGTTTAGATAAGATGTAAGTACATGGATGGACATTATTCAAAGAAGACTTTTCAGATAGTCCGCTTATCTCAAATTTAATTTTTACATAATCAATATCCAACTTAACTGCTAGCGCAATATTTCCCGGGAGTGTCCACGGGGTTGTCGTCCAAGCTAAAACAAAAACGTCTCCTTTCAAACCTAATTTTTCAGGACTTTTTAACTTAAATTTTACCGTTACCGAAAGATCAGTAATTTCTTTATATCCCTGATTAACTTCAAAATTGGAAAGGGTCGTTTCGCACCGGGGACAAAGGTGCATTGACTTAAAGCCCTCGTAAATTAACTTTTTATCGTAAAGATTTTTAAAAGCGGACCAGACAGATTCCGTATAGGAAGTATCCATCGTCTTATAGTCATTTTCCATATCAACCCACCTTCCCATTCGGGGAATTATTTCTTTCCAGTCTGACGCAAACTTCATTACTTCTCCCCTGGCTTTTTCGTTAAATTTTTCAATACCGTATTCTTCAATCTCTTTTTTGGTTTTTAAACCAAGTTCTTTTTCAATAATATTTTCAATCGGCAACCCGTGACAATCCCAGCCCCACTGCCGGGGGACATGGAATCCTTGCATGGTCTTAAAGCGCGGAATTACGTCTTTCATCGTTCCCGCCAAAAGATGGCCATAATGAGGAAGGCCTGTGGCAAAAGGCGGGCCGTCGTAAAAGACGAATTCTTTAGATTTATTTTCCAAAGTTTTCTCAAAAATTTTGTTTTCTTTCCAAAATTTGAGAATTTCTTCTTCCCTTTTCGCCACCTCGCTTTTTACAGGCTCTTTTTCGGTTTTTTGGTTGTTTTCGTCGGACATTTTCTCGTTTTGGTTTCCTTCTCCCCTGCCTGAGGGGAGACCCGCCCGACTGAAACCAGTCGTTTCGGGCGGGTGTCATGGCTTTGCAAGACAGAGGGGTGGGAGTGAATGTCAGTGGTAACTTTCTCCCACCACCCCGCCTCGCCGACTCGGCACCCCTCCTCAGGCAGGAGGGGAGGAAAAACCTTAAGTAATTATCCGCATTTTAGCATTTTTTGGCAATAAAAAAAGCTCCAAGGTAACCTTGGAGCTTCTGTGAAAAATATCCCTAGCAAGGCCCTCCGCCTCCGGAACAATGTCCTCCACGAGCTCTTATCCATCTCCTCTCCGGATCGGAATCATAATCATCACCGTAAACGAATCTGTTAAAAGAGTCCCTTTGCTCAAGCGTAAGACCGGAAACAGGATCGCGGGAAGACTCCTGTATTTCTTTTTTACCTTCTTCATTTTCTTCTGCGGATTTTTCGGATTCGCTCATATTCTCTCCTTTTGTTTTTTTGTACTAAGTTAAAAATATAGTATCACCAAAAAATGAAAAGAAAAACCCGGCATTTGGATTGCCATATTTTCTCCTCCCACTACCCTCAAGTCCCTCCTCGGACAGGCCCGCCTGCCATCGCCCTGCCCGCCTGCCACGACTGCTGTCGGGGCATGTCGGGCAGGCTTCAGGCAGTGGCGGGCAGGAGGGAAGGCAGACAAGAGATCACATTCTTTGTGGAGCAATAATCCCCAAAAGATAAAGGCCGTTTTTAAGAACAATGGAAACGGCTTCGGTCAAAGCGACCCGATAAGGAGCTTCCGGATTTTCTTTGTCCACAATTTTATTATTGGCGTAATAGTTGTTAAAAACGGAAGCCAACTCAATCAAATACGTGGCTATATAATGGGGCGCGTATTCTTTTCCGGCCCGCTCCGCGATTTCGGGGAATCTATAAAGTATTTTTTCTAAATTACCAACAGTTTGTGGACTTCCGAAGTCCACAGACCCAATCAAGTCGGAATTATGGGCTTTTTCTAAAACAGAGCGGGCGCGAGTGTAAGCATACTGGATATAAGGCCCCGAATCGCCTTCAAAAGAAATGGATTTTTCAAAATCGTAAATAATATCGCTACCGATAGACTGTTTCAAAATGGAATACTTGATGGCACCAATAGCTACACACTCTGCAATTTTGTTTTTCTCTGCCGTCATAATTTCCCTATCGGCGATTTTTTTGTGCACCATGGCTTCCACTGCGGAAATCAAAGATTCCCCGGTAATGACGTTCCCCTTCCGCGAAGACATCTTGCCCGTGGCGAAGCGGAGCATTCCGTGTCCCAAATGCCCCGCGATTTTTGAATATTCCGGGAAAATAAATTCAAGAGCCTTAAGAACCACTTTGAAATAATCATTCTGCTCATTGGCGGTAACCACCAAAGAAAGGCTTAAGCCTTTCTCAAGATCCATTTTCTTTTTGGCCAATCCCAAATCTTTTGTTTCGTATGTCGGCAACCCTTGCGAATTGATAAAAACACGGGTGTGAAGACCATAAGTTTCTCCCTTAAAAACAACAGCTCCTTGACTCTCCTCAAAAACCCCTTTTTTCAAAAATTCTTTGACAATTTGAAGCCCGTCCTCCAAAACGCTTGATTCCGGAATGAAGTGATCAAATTGTGTGCCGAGTTTTTTATAAATCTCGTCAAAATGATCCATGCTCCACCTTCTCCCTTTTTCGTAAATTTCGTTTATTTCCGGATCGCTCTTTTCAAAAATTTTCTTGTTTAAATCTTTTATTTCTCCGACAATTTTCTCGTCCTCTTCATATTTTTGAGACCCCCAAACATAAGCCTTTCCCAAAAAAGCGATTTTCTCCGACAAAGAAGCTTGGTCGGAAGGAAAATTATTTTTATCCGCCAAGATCCCCCAGATGGCTTTGGCCACATGAAGCCCCACATCTCCCTGATAGCAAACCCGGACCACCCCTCCTCCATTTACTTCAAAAATTCGGCAAAGAGACTCGCCGATAGCATTACTCATCAAGTGTCCGATATGAAATTCTTTGAAAGGATTAGGGTCGGTGTAGTCAACCATTATTTTCTTTCCAGCCAAATTTTCGGTTTTTCCGTAATTTTCTTTTTTATCCAAAATTTCTTTTACCGAATCGGCGAAAAATTGGGGTGAAAGATAAAAATTTATGAACCCGGCTCCCGCTACGCCGATTTCCGAAATTTCTTCCGGCTTGTTTTTCAAAAGCTCGGCCAAAATTTTATCCGCCAATTCCCTGGGCTTTATTTTTAGTTCCTTGGCCAAAACCAAAGCCACGTTGGTAGAATAATCGCCATTCTCAATATTGTCCGGGTGCTCCAAAGAAACCTCGGGAGTGTCAATATCCAGATTCTGGAGCGAAGCAATTATTGAGTTTTGGATTTTTTGGCGGATATCCATTTTTTTTAAATCCGAAGCACGAAATTCCAAATCCGAAACAAACGAAGCCAAACAAAGAAAATCCAAATATCTAAACAAATCCCTCCCCCGAAGACGGGTACTCCCTTTAAGAAAGGGAGATTTAAATCCTCCTTTAAGAAAGGAGGTGGCCGGCTTTGCGGCCGGAGGATTTTATTCGTGGCATTCGCATATCATTCGTGGATTCGTATTATATTATTTTACTTCCCGGTGCTTCCCCACCCCTTCTTCCCCCTCGCCGTTTCCTCCAGTTTTTCCGACTCCACAATTTCTACCTCTTCCACTTTTTGGATTATCATCTGCGCCACTTTATGATTTTTTAAAAAAGTATAGGGTTCTTTGCCTAAGTTTATGACGCCTACCCTGACCTCCCCGCGAAACCCGGAATCAATCACTCCGCCTAAAGTTTTTATGCCGTTGTTATGCGAAAGCCCGCTTTTATCCCAAACAAGCCCCGCGTATCCCCTTGGAATTTCCATTTCAATTCCAACCGGAACAGAAGCTCTTTCTCCGGACTTTAAAGTAGTTTTCTCCGAAGCGTAAAGATCAAAAGCGGCATCTCCTGGATGTCCGTAACAAGGAAGAGGAGCTTCTTTGTTTAGACGTTTGATTTTGACCTGGAGTTTTGACATAAGAAAATATTATCATTTTTTTGACAAATGAAAAGCCGCGGGAATCGCTCCCGCGGCGCATTTTTCGGCCACTCCGCACAACCTCTCTTAAGCGGACTGGCTGACAACTCAATATGTTATTCCTAAATAAAAATAAGTCAAATTTTTGAAAATGGTTCTAAATAAAATTTCCGCGAAAAACTAAAAAACCCATTAGACTTATATTAAACGATCGTTTAATATAAGTCTAATGAAATTTTGTACATCTTTTTTTGCAGATCTTTAGATTTTTTATCATTTTTAGGACCTACGCGTTTGAGGAAATTTCCACCGTTTTCTTGTCTGTCATTCCCGCGAAGGCGGGAATCTAGTCTATTGTGATTACTTCTGGATTCCCGCTGGAGTTTACCCTCGTGCAGACGGGGGCGGGAACGACACCAACGCATAAGCTTTTTTTATCCTGAATTTTTACTCTAAAAAGCAAAGAAAAAGGGCTCGAGGATATTTTGCATGATAGGAGATCAATGCAAATTCCTTCCGAGCCCGTACCCGAGTTCCTCGTTATAGTTACGAGTGATTTTGGGTTTATGGCTTAATGCGCCATTTTCAGGAAACCGCAGCGAAGCGATTTTCTAGTCGCCGCCTTCAAACGAGGGCAAGACAAACATAGGTGTACCTGATGTCCATTAATGGAACAAAAGTAATCCTACTCCCTTGCAAAATTTCTGTCAAAAAAAATAAACAGTAGAAAACAATTTTAAATAAAAAGCAAAAGGCGCGAAAAATTAATTTAGCAAAATGAAACGATCGTTTCATTTTGCTAAATTTTAAAGAGAAGAAAAAGACGCGAGAACTTTCTCGCGTCTTGAAAAACTTTAAAGGAATTCAGGCCAAGCCTAGAATCCTCAATATCTTGTTTTCCCATCTTCGGATGGAAAAAATGATTTTTCCAAAAAAACCTGTACGGCTCGCTCTCGACCTTACTCCTTTTTCTATCTTTCCCCAGGCTTTAACCAAATCATCTTGGCGGGAAAAGCCAGTTTCTAAGTTGTAAATAACACTCACCTCCTTCCGGGGAGATATATTACTCCTTTCGGAGGATTTTATCAATTTGCCCCGCAAGTTTTATAAAATCCTTTTCTTTCCATCCTCTTGTCGTCTGCGCGGGGGTCCCAAGACGGATTCCCGAAGGATCGGCGGGAGGACGAGTATCAAAGGGGATAGCGTTTTTGTTTACAATAATCCCTTCCCTCTCCAGCCTGTCGCTCGCTTCTTTTCCGGAAATTCTCGCTCCGGAATTCAAAGTATCAACCAAAAACAAATGCGTGTCCGTCCCGCCGGAAATAATTCGCCAACCAAGTTTTTTCATTTCTTCGGAGAAAACTTTGGCGTTTTTTACGATTTGCTCCGCGTATTTTTTAAATTTGGGCTGTGTTGATTCTTCTAGCGCCACGGCAACTCCCGCTATCTGATTTAAGTGTGGTCCTCCTTGAATGCCGGGGAAAACCGCCTTATCAATAAGTTTGTAAAGTTCTCGCGTGTCTTTTTTTGTAAAAATGATAGCGCCTCTGGGTCCGCGCAACGTTTTATGGGTAGTTGTCGTCACAACATCCGCGTATGGGAAAGGAGAAGGATAAACTCCTCCCGCCACAAGTCCGGCAAAGTGGGACATGTCCACCATAAAATACGCCCCGATACTATCCGCAATTTCTTGGAATTTTTTAAAATCAATTATCCGAGAATAGGCAGTGTATCCAGCCACGATAATTGCCGGTTTGTTTTCCAAAGCGATTTTTTTTATTTCTTCATAATCCAAAACTTCCGAATCTTTTTTAACCCCGTAAGGAATTTGCGTCCACATTTTCCCGCTTATGGAAACTTTGTGCCCGTGCGTGAGATGTCCGCCGGAGCTTAATTCCATCCCCATTATCTTTGGAAGGGTATAGGGACTAGGGTTTAGGGTATAGTTAGGAAGAGGAAGAATAGCCAAATACACGGCCAAATTTGCAGGAGAACCGGAAAGCGGCTGGACATTAACCGCCCACTCATCCCCCGAAAGCCCAAAAAGTTTTAAAGCTCTTTCCTGACAAAGTGTTTCCAATTTGTCCGAATTTTCATTTCCTCCGTAATATCTTTTGCCCGGATACCCTTCAGCGTACTTGTTCGTAAATTCCGATCCAAGCGCTTCCAAAACACCTTTGGAAACATAATTTTCCGAGGCAATCAGATTAACCGCGCTTTTCTGGCGCTTTTTTTCGGCAACAAGAAGTTTTTTTATTTCTTTATCTTTCATAAAAATATTGTTCTGTCTTAATTCTCCCTTTTTTAAAGGGAGTGTCCATTCTGATGGACGAGGGATTTTTTGTATTTAAAATCCTCCGGCAGAGTACTGCCACCTCCTTTAGAAAAGGAGGAATTTAAAGACAATGAGATTGTAGCATAAGAGAAGACAGATGGGCACCTTCTGTCTTCATTCTTTCCCTTTTTCTCTTGTCATTCCCGCGAAGGCGGGAATCCAGTCCATTGTGGTATTTTCTGGATTCCCGCCTTCGCGGGAATGACAAACAGGCAAAAGAAAAACCCGCCGACAAAAGTCGGCGGGTTTGCGTGAAAGTTTAGGATCTTTCAACCGAAAAATTACTTACGAACTGCCAAAATCCTTTCAGCACTACCGTAACCACCCCTTAATTGACGTAAGTAAAGCCCCCGACCAGCACGGAACTTGTCAAGAGAAAGAGCGCATCGATCACCACAGATCACAGACGGGGAACCAATAGCGAGGATTGGGTGGTCTCGCTGTAGTTCCGGCCTCTCCTTACCAAGAGCTAAAAATTCGGCGAATTCGGCCGGTTTGTAGCCAAGTTTGTCCAACTCCACACAAACTTCTTCGGACGACTCCATCTCCCGACCAAAACATACCTCAAAAACTTCAACCTGCTTCTTTCCCTCCCCTTTAATGGAATAATTTTGCCAGTCGATGATGCTCTTGTTATAGTCATCATAACGGCCAGCCCAAACCATTTCTTCGATGGATTGACCGTAGTCGACGGTAACAGTATAAGGAGTAATCGTCACTGAATTTTCAATAATATTCATTCTCTGACCTTTCTTTTTTAATTTTTCTGAAATTTCCCCCACCTTCGCGAATATGCTACGGCGGACAAGTAAGTAATTCTCATTACAAAGAACCACTTTTTCTACCTAATATTATACACCCAAATACCCACTTTTGTCAAGCAAAAAACAGGGTTTCTTTTGTTTTCTAGGGGAAATGGATAAAAAATGGCTAGGAATAAGGGAATTT
>CAYGHQ010000031.1:834-11232 GCA_964349845.1 uncultured Candidatus Saccharibacteria bacterium | reverse complement strand
AATTGACGCGGTGGGAAGAGTGCGGGGCGGGGGAATGGGAGGAGGAAATGATGAAAGGGAACAGACATTAAATCAGATTTTGGTTGAGCTTGACGGGTTTGAACCAAATGAAAAATTGGTGGTTATGGCGGCGACAAACAGGCCGGATGTTCTTGACCCGGCGCTTGTGCGTCCGGGAAGATTTGACAGGAGGGTGGTGGTGGATTTGCCGGATAGATCTGATCGCGAGGAAATCTTGAAAATCCACTCTCGCAAAAAGCCTTTTGCCGAGGACGTAAATTTGGCTGTTATTGCCGAAAGGACGCCGGGATTTTCAGGCGCGGATCTTTATTCCCTTATGAACGAGGGGGCGATTTTGGCCGCGCGGGAAAACCGAAATAAAATTTCCCAGTATGATCTTATCCGTTCCATTGAAAAAGTGATGCTTGGTCCCGAACGCCGGAGCCATCTTCTTTCCAAAAAAGAAAAAGAAATAACCGCTTATCACGAAGCCGGGCACGCGCTTGTGGCTTCCATCCTTCCTTACGCCGACCCTGTTCATAAAATTTCCATCATCTCCCGCGGGCGCGCCGCCGGATATACTTTGAAACTTCCGTTTGAAGATAAAAAATTGCAGTCCAAAAAAGAATTTTTGGATGATATCGCGGTTTCTCTCGGAGGCTACGTCGCCGAAAGGATGATTTTCGGCGACCTTACGACCGGACCCTCAAACGATCTCCAGGTTTCAACCGCGCTGGCCCGCGATATGGTTACTAAGTACGGCATGTCGGAAAAAATGGGGCCGGTGGCTCTGGAGGGCGCCGGAGGGAAAGCTCTTTTTGGAAGAGGCGTTGACGATAGGGAATATTCGGAGAGAGTGGGAGCGGAAATTGACGGAGAAGTTTCCCGCATAATGGGGGAGGCGGAAAAGAAAGCTAAAGATATTTTGGAAAATAACAGGAAGGCCTTGGACGGCATTTCTGCCGCTTTGATTGAGAAAGAGACGATTGAAAGAGAGGAATTTGAAAAACTTCTGATCGCCTACGGGATAATTCCCAAGAAAAAATTGGACATTGAGCATTCCGGCGCGCCGATAATTTCTTAACAAATGAAATAATTTTCCACGGAAGCAAGAGCAGTTTCCGTGGCCGAAAAACAAAGCGAAGCTAATTTGCACGATCGTGCAAATTAGCTTCGCTTTGTTTTTCGGCTCCTTGATTTGATTTTTATTTGTATTTCTGTATTCTATAGGAGAATTGTTCTTAAACATTAAAAAAAAGGAGGTTATTGTGGACACATTAAGGTTTTTTGTTTTTCCGGGAGGAGTACCCCCCAAAAAAGCTCACGAAGAGGATATTGGGTGCGATTTGGGTATAAGGGCTATTGTGGACGTATCTTCCTCAGGAAGAAAAACGCTTTTTGATTTTGAGGATGTGTGCGACTTAGATTGCGATCCAAAACTTTTTGACTGCAGAAAAGTGTTTGGAGAAAATAGCCATGACCTTTCCTACAGGCTTGATCCATGCGAATCCGTATCTCTTGGGCTCGGAGTGGTAGTGGAAATTCCCCAAAGCCACGCCGGTTACATTGAGCCCCGGGGAAGTTCGGTAAAGAAAGCGGGATGTTTCTCCAGGCTGGAAGTAGCCAACTCACGGGTTCCGATTGATCCGGGTTTTCGAGGGGAGCCATGGGCGGAACTCGTTAACCACGGCCCCGAACCTTTCCTTCTAAGGAAAGGAATGTATTTGGTTCAGCTTGTTGTCCGACCTGTCTTTTTAGGGGAGCTCAGGTACATTCCGGAGCTTATGGAAAGTCTGTCTGATTTTTCTCCAAGCGAACGCAGTTTCGGATGCAATGGCTCGTCGGGATGATTAAAAAACAAAGCCGGAAAAATTTGTCAGACAAATTTTTCCGGCTTTTTTCTTATCCACAGATATACATAAGTGAACAGGTGTATAATGTGTATATCACTTATTATTTAGATGTTCACTAAAATGGCAAGAAGAGAAGACAGAAGTAAGGCGATTGAACTGCGGTTGAAAGGTTTTAGTTACAGCCAAATAAAACAAGAGATGGGCTTAAGTAAAAGCACTTTAAGTGGCTGGCTTTGCGATTATCCATTGTCTCCGGAAAGGATACGAGAGTTAGGGGCTGCTAATCCTAGAAGAATTGAAAGTTTCAGAAATACTTTTAGAAAAAAAAGAGAAGATTGTCTAAAAAAGGTTTTTGAAAAATCATCAAAAAAAATAGGGACGTTAAGCAGGAGAGAGCTATTTCTAGCTGGCCTGTTTCTATATTGGGGAGAGGGGTCTAAAACATCCCCAAATACTTTTGCAGTTTCAAATACCGATCCCGCCGTCTTAAGTTTTTTTATGCGTTGGCTTAGGTTGTTTAATATCCCAAAAAATAAAGTAACAGTCGTAGTTCATGTGTACAAAGACATGAATATACCAAAGATTATCCAATACTGGAGGACTATTCTTAAATTGCCACTTTCTTGTTTTAGAAAACCTTATGTAAAAGATTCAAATTTATCAGGACTTACTTACAAAAACGGATTTGGACATGGGACTTGCAATATTCGCGTTTTTAGTAAAAAATTACATGATGAAGTAATAATGGGGCTGAAGTTTATACGGGAAAAGTATCTTAATTGACTTTACAACGCGCGTGTAGCTCAGTTGGTTAGAGCATCTAGCTTATACCTAGAGGGTCCCTGGTCCGAGTCCAGGCACGCGCACAAAAACGAACGAAGTGAGTTTTTGAGACACGGAGGCCTAGCTTTGCGAGGTCTTCCGAGTAAAGCGTAAGGCGGACTCGAAAGCCGGAACTGAAATTTTCACCAGAAAATTTCAGTGAGGCGGGGTAGCGGAAATTTTTTCGCGACCTGCCCGCTAATGCCTAAGCATAGCAATGGCAGGCGGGCGGCAAAAAAATTATTCGTGACCGAGTCCCTCCGCGCGCACAACATATTTTTGATATTGACTTTTCACATATATACTATAGTATATGTGTAGATAAAAATAATCTCTTATTTTTTTAAATAACATGGAAATTGTATTACTTATAATTTTGCTTTTGGTTGCTTATTCAATATACGGAGCGACAGAAAAGCTCAATGAGTCCTGTCGAAATTTAAGTGAAAATATAAATCAGTCATTGTTGAGTATTTCAAGTTCTATTCATAATTCTATTCATAACTTGAGTGCTCACATGAATGACGACATACTTAATGTCTTCCTGAAAACACCTTCTAATTTGGAGGAAATTCAAGCAAAAAAAGAAACATTGGTGAAATGTTACGCAAATTTCCTTGTAGTCAATCAAGATCAATCATCTGATGATGCTGAAATTCAAGCAGAGTTTGAAGTAAATAAATTTGGAGTAAAAGAGATTCTACGCCGAATTGACTGGAGTAAAGCCTTTCAAAATCAAGAAGCTGAGGAAAAGTTCACAGCTACTCCTTCATTTAAAAAGCAGATAGAAAATTTCTGGACAGTAGGTTGGAAAGATAAAAGATACATAAATCCTTTTGACCTTTTCCGACCAATTTATGCATTTATCAAAAAAAGTGACTATAAGAATGGGGACAAAGTTGTTTTAAACAAATATCAAGACCACAACTATTATTCTTTTATTGAGAATAGAGCTCTGCTATATACACTTAAGAAAATCGGTGTTATTAAATCTCCTAGTACTCAAAATTTTCGTGATTTATTCTGTACTCCCTTTGAGTTTAATTCCACTGATTTGGATGACATTAAGAGAATGATAAATGATTATTACTCAAGGTCTGGTTTTGGGCACGATATTTGGGAAAGCAACGAGGAATTTGAAAAGTGGACTTCTGAGCATGAACATGAGGGCAGTTTATTTAAAAAGGGAGTTTAAATTCTTGTTAAATGGAAACTAAAGATTTTGAAAAACATATGAAGGATGCAGAAAAGATTTTAGGGGGTTATCTGACTGCGGGTACTTCTAACGATAACAAAATACCTGCGACAGTGGGAATATTAACTTCTGGTAGAACAAGGGAACTAGCAGTGTCGCTTGAAAATCTTAATAGAACAATTCAAATAGAAGCCACAAAAGTTATTGAGTCAAACAATAATTTTGCATGGTGGACTAAAATGCCTTAGCATAGGTCTAATTAGAGTCACCTTAACGGTTGGTGTACTTCAAGCTTATGTTATTTGGCAGACTTCTAAAAATCAAAATGAGGAAACCAAGATCTCAGAAGTAGAAAAGTAAGTTGGATGTAGATGTAATTAAAAGCTGTTATACTTAATAACATGAACAACAAGCCACAACTATCTTTAGAAGATGTATCAAGACTTGGGCAGAAGTTTTATACTGAAAAACTCAAGGAAAAGTTGGAGAAAGAGCATATGGGAAAATATGCCGTAATTGATGTAGAAAAGGGAAAGTATTACATTGATGCCGACAGATTAGCCGCGGTTGAAAAAGCTAGAAAGGAATCGGGAGACATGCTGTTTTATATCATTCAGATTGGAAATATCCAAAATCCAGGTATGAACTTTAACGCTAAAAAATATGCTTGGAACTTTTGATAATGACCAACCGAGAATAGAAATTGAAGTTAAGGGTGTGAATGGTAGTCCCAAGAAAGTTGTTGCACTTGTGGACTCGGGTTTTAATGGTTATCTTACCCTGCCCTATGTTGAAGCGTTTCCTCTTGGGCTCATATTGACTGGTATTCAGTCAAATACATTGGCAGATGGTTCCTCTACTTCGCATTTAGTCTGCATTGGGAATATTTGTGTGGATGGAAAATGTGTTACTACTACTATTGATATTCAACCCGCGAATATTATTCTGTTGGGGACCAAATTGTTGAAAGAGCTTGGGAAAACTTTTATTCTTGATTGTGTGAATGGCAAAGTTGAAATTGTAAATAGTTCAAAAACATCCAAAAGATAAAGTTCCTTCTTATTTTGTCTGTCTTTGTTCCGCCTTCTTCACTCAAAATGTATTTCTTCTTTTTTCTTTTGGCTAACTCGTTTTGAACAAGCAGATATTTTTTAAATTCTGAATCTTCGGAAACCATTTTTTCCGCTTTCGCGCGGGCAACTTCAACCATTTTTAAGATGATAGTTTTTCCGGGCGGCGATGCCGTCCGGTTTTTTGCTTGACATTTAATTGAAATAGATATAAGACTAATACAATCAGCAGAATTAGAGACAATCTAAAAACTGAAGAAAGAAAGGAAAGTTATGTTCATTGACAACAGAATAAGCGGGAAAATAAGGCTATTCACAGTCTTATTTGTTTTTATCGCGGTTTCCATATTAAGTTATGGAGCGCAAAGCGTATCATTGGCCTGGGATCCTAATACGGAACCGGACTTGGGCGGGTATAGACTGTATTACGGGATTACTAATGAGCTAGCCACAAACGTTACCAGCATTAGCGCAACTAGCACCAATACGACAGTTCAAGGGCTTTTCCAAGGCCAGACCTATTTTTTCTACCTCACTGCCACGAATACTTCGGGCCTGGAAAGCGATCCTTCCAATATGGTATTTTATCAAGTCCCGTCAAATCCTTCCGGCGATCTGCCACCACCTGTGACGCCGCCGGCGGATACACCTGCGGCGTCACCGGTGCTTCCGGTCGTCTCATGGTTTTTACCACCTATTACTTATGGCGCCCCTTTAGGGGATAGAGAGCTTAACGCTCTGGCAAATTTTTCGGGGACGAATGTTCCCGGATATTTCACCTATGCTCCGAGCTATGGAAAAATTCTTAGCGCGGGGAATCATGCCATCAAGGCGGTTTTTTATCCCTATGATGAAACCGTTTACACCAACGCGGAAATTACGGCTACGCTAGAAGTTCAAAAGGCGCCCTTGGCCATTAAGGCGGAAAATATTGAAAAAACATACGGGCCGGCAATGCCTTCCCTAAGAGTTTCTTATGAAGGATTTGTCAACGGGGACTCTCCGAGGTCTCTTCCCGGCTTGCTGTTGGTAAACACCAGCGCTACTTCATCAAGTCCTCCGGGCGCTTACCCTATCTTTGTGAGCGGAGTTTCGTCCTCCAATTACAACATCGCGTTTTTCTCCGGAACTTTGACTATAAATCCGGCAAACTTAATCATTATGGCGAAAAACGCCAGAAAAACTTACGGGCCCTCAATGCCTTCTTTGGGAGCGTATTACTTCGGTTTTGTTAATGGAGACACCGCAAGTTCTCTAAGCACTCCGCTTTCGCTAAAAACGACAGCAACCTCAAAAAGTCCGGTCGGAGTCTATCCGATAATAGCGAGCGGAGCATCTTCTCCTAAATACAACATTATCTTCATTGATGGAGAATTGACTATGAATCCGGCAAATCTTACGATTCGCGCTGGGAGTTTCATCAAGGTCTACGGAGATCCGGTGCCGGAATTAACAGCCACTTATACCGGCTTTGTTAATGGAGACACAAAAGACTCCTTGACGCCTCTTGTTCTTCAAACCGAGGTAACCTCAAAAAGTCCGGTCGGATATTATTCTATAACGGCAAGCGGAGCCTTTTCCGCCAATTATAATGTCAGCTTGATGAATGGAACTCTTAATGTGATAAAAGCGCCTCTTCGGATAACAGCAGACAACAAAAGCCGATATTTCGGAGAAGAAAATCCGCTCTTAACTGTCACTTATTCCGGTTTTGTAAATGGAGATACGCCAAGCTGTTTGGACCCGGAAGTTGTTTTGACTGCTTATGCCAAAACAAATAGCTTGTCTGGGAATTATCCCATTGGCGTAGGGTATACCTATAGTCCGAATTATTTCATCACCCGAGTAAACGGGATACTTACTGTCAAGGAGAGTGTTGGACTGGCCACCACTGTCCAAAATGCTTTGGGTATAAAATCAATAGAGATTTTTGACAGGTATCTTCATTTGAAGATCCAAGGCAAAAGCGGAAGTCCGTTTTTTATTCAAAGTTCAGGGGACTTATTAAATTGGGCAGACTGCCATTACGGAAAAATAGAGCCTTCGGGCTTCTATTATTTCTCCAATGAATTGGCTTTCAATGCCCAATTCTATAAGATTATTCCTCGGAAGGAGGAGTTAAAATAGTAGGACTTACGAATTCAATCTTAATTCTCCTTTTAGTAAAGGGAGTCCGCCCGAACCGTACCGAAGCGGTACGGTTCGGGCGGGTACTCCGTCTTCGGAGGGAGGGATTTTATTTAAAATCCTCCGTCCACAATAGTTCTTTTTGAACAGACTCCCAAGTATTGACGTGAGCGAAGCAAGCTATGCATCGCTCCAAGATTTGTCCCAAATGGACAATATCTAAAAGTTTCAAAGCCTCGCCGGAAACCGGCGAGGCTTTTTATTTTAATGTATTATGCCGGTTTTTATTCGAAGTGAATCTCCTCTTTTTTTCGGCGGGAGAGTTCTTCTTGAACGAGCGGATATTTTTCAAATTCCGGGTCTTCCGAAACCATTTTTTCCGCTTCAGCGCGGGCGGCTTCAACCATTTTTAAATTTTTGAGGGCTTCCATGGCGACATCCGAAATGCCCCACTGCTGTCGTCCGTACAAATCTCCAGCCCCGCGGAATTGTAAATCAAATTCGGCCAATTCAAATCCGTTTTTGGCCGTTTTCAAAGCGTGAAGGCGGTTCATTGTTGATTTTGTCTTGCTTTCGGAAAAAACATAGCAATAGGCCTGCTCGGAACTTCGGAGCACTCGCCCGCGGAGCTGATGGAGCTGGGCCAGGCCGAATCTTTCCGCCCCTTCAATGATAATGACAGTGGCGTTTGGGACATTGACGCCGACTTCAACGACGGAGGTGGCGACGAGGACGCGGATTTTTCCTCCGGAAAAATCCGCCATCACTTTTTCTTTTTCGGAAGGTTTCATTTTGCCATGCAAAACTCCCACGGAAAATTCCGGGAAAACTTTTTCTTTAAGGCGTTTGGCTTCTTCTGTCACTGATTTGGCAAGAATCGCCATTTCTTTTTCCGGATCCGGTTCGTCAATGCGGGGGCAGATGACGTAGGCTTGCCGGCCGGCCTTAAGTTCCTTTCTCATTTTCTCGTAAGTGTTTTCCCGTTCGTTTGGAAGAACAACCTCGGTGATTATCGGTTTCCGGCCGGCCGGCAATTCATCCAAAAGCGTCAGATCCAAATCTCCGTAAATAGTCAAGGCCAATGTCCTTGGGATTGGTGTCGCAGTCATTGAAAGAAGATGGGGCGCAATATTATCTTTCCGCACTAATTTTTGCCTTTGTCCCGTCCCGAACCTATGTTGTTCATCAATGACTACATACGCAAGATTTTTAAATTTCACCGCTTTTTGAATGAGAGAGTGCGTGCCGAAAAGAATTGGAATTTCGCCATTGCCGACCCACTTCAAAAGCTGGGCGCGGGAAATATTAGTCCATCCGCTTGGATTTGTTTTTGATGGGAATTTTTTGCATCCGCTTCCGGTAATAAGGCCGATTTGAACGGGTAAGTGCGAAAAGTATTTTATAAAAGATTCAAAATGCTGGTTGGCCAGGATTTCCGTCGGGCACATGTAGGTTGCCTGGAGATTCCCGAAATTTTGGTTTTTGGGGCGGGTTGCAACAGTAGCGTAAATAGTTGAAGCGGCCACGGCGGTTTTTCCGGATCCCACATCTCCTTCAAGAAGACGGGACATGGGATAGCCTTTTTTAAAATCGGAGACGATTTGCTCTATTGCTCTCTTTTGCGCTCCGGTCATTTCAAAAGAAAATCGGCTTGTGAATTTGGCTATTTCTTCTTCCGCTTTGTCTATTACAAATGCCGATTTATTTTCCCATTCTTTCCGTGCTTTTTTCTTTTCAAGCTGGATGAAAAAAATCTCCTCAAAAGAAAATCTTTTTCTGGCGGAAAGAGCGTCATCGCGTGAATGGGGAGAATGAATCCAAATCATGGCCGTCTTTTGGCAGGGCAAATTATATTTCTTCAGAATTTCTGTGGGAATAGGATCTTTCAAATTATCCAAAATTCCGGCTCTCAAAACTTTTTGAATGGTATGATAAAACCAATTGGAAGTGATGCCTCGGCTTTCCGGATAAACCGGATAAAAAATCTTGTTTCCCCCGTTTTCTCCAAAAAGGGAATCTCCGACTCCGAGGGGAAGATGAGGGACGCTTTCAATCTTTGGATTGCTCAAATAAAGCTCGCCTTTTCTTTCGGAAACTTTTCCGTCCGCTCTGACGAAACTTCCTCCGCTTATCATTTTGGCGAGATAAGGCTGATTGAACCAAACAACTTTTATCTTTCCGCTTTCATCTTCAATGGTGGCATCAGCCATGGGAATTTTTTTGAAAAAAGCTTTGCTTGTTTTAAGCCCCGTGATTTTTCCGAAAACGGTAACTTTTTGATCTTTTTCCAAATTGCCTATGTTCCTGACCTCGGCTGTGTCTCCATATCTTGCGGGGAAGTGGTAAAGCAAATCTTCAATAGTCAAAATACCCAGTTTTTTGAGGGCAGTTTTTTGAAAAGGTTTTAGTCGGAAATGAACTTCTAAAATATTTCTTAAATCCATGCGTATATTCTATCTTGAACTTATCCACAATATTGTATTGACAATTATATGGGGGTATGCTAGGATAGTAAAAGAGAAAGGAAAGATCTTTTTATGAAAAAACAACAAATTTTTGGGTCAAGCGTAGCTGTTATTCAGATCATGCCCATACCGATTGAGTCAGCAAAAGCAACAAAAGAGGTTCGGTGTTCTAAATCGAAGATTGCTAGGTGGATTCGCAATCATCAAACAATTGCGGTGATTGTCGGCATAATTTTGTACGCAATCATTTTTGTAGGATTTGGAATTTTGGTATATTCCATGGCGGACTGGGCATTAAGCCTTCCGGTCGTGGAAAGATCACAATCAACCGGCATTGTCCGGGCTTATGACGGAAACGGGAAGGAAATCCCGTTTGAAAAAGTGAAAAATAAAAAATACATGGAGGTAACTGTCCCATGAGTGACGACATTTAAGCGCTCTAGCAAATTTGCTAGAGCGCTTTATTTTTGGTATATTTCAAAACGCGGAATGGTTGCGGATTGCCTGAAATCCTCCTTTTTTAAAGGAGGTGCCTGTAATCAGGCGGAGGATTTAAATCCCTCCCTCCGAAGACGGAGTACCCCCTTTACTAAAGGGAGAATTAAAACTTATGCGCGTGTAGCTCAATTGGCTAGAGCACTCGACTGATAATCGGGAGGTTCTTGGTTCGATTCCAAGCACGCGCACACCAACAAGTTAGGCTTAGCAGGAGACTGATAATTGGGAGGTGAGAAGCGACCTTAAGGAAGCTTCGCAAGACCTTGAGCATTCTGTAGTCAGAATGCGAAAGGTGTACAGTTCCTGTAAGGAAAGAAGCGACCTTAAGGAAGCTTCGCAAGACCTTGAGCATTCTGTAGTCAGAATGC
>CAYGHQ010000031.1:0-734 GCA_964349845.1 uncultured Candidatus Saccharibacteria bacterium | reverse complement strand
AAAGGTGTACAGTTCCTGTAAGGAAAGAAGCGACCTTAAGGAAGCTTCGCAAGACTTATTGAGATTTTTTACGAGAGAAGCGAAGTAAAAAATCCAATAAGTGGACAGTTCCTGTAAGGAGATTGGTTCGATTCCAAGCACGCGCACCGAAGTAAGATATTTTTTCGTTTTATGAAAGTTGATGAATACGTTAGAGAATATACTTCTCGGAAACCGATTCGTTTTTCCGAAGTTCTTGAGGAATGCCGGGAATTTTTGGCGGAAGTTTTTAAGTTTAACAAAGCCGGAATGAAGGAAGAAGTTCAGGATGTTTTTCATTTTTTCCAATTGTGGTTGTGGTGGAAATTCGGATTGAACGGGAAATTGTGGAAAATTACGGCTGGGTCGGTTCAAAAATTTATGAACAGGCGGAAAGTTTGGCGGGAAATTTATTTGTATGTCGGACTTCCCGAAGATATTTCCAACTACAATGGTAATTATAAAAGAATTAATAAAGTAATCGGCCATCTTTCCAGTTTCGGAATTAGAGAAGAAAAAGCGAGGGAGGCTTACGAAAAAATAGTAGAGCAAAAATTATAGCGGAAAAAAATGAATCAGCATAAATCAGCGAAAAAATCCCTCTTAGCAAATAACATGCTATAGCATGTTATTTGCTAAGAGGGATTTTTTTGAGCTAGACAGAGTATTCTCTCATCCTGAAATGATACCCAAATAAGTTTATCATCTGGCGATGT
>CAYGHQ010000030.1:0-12271 GCA_964349845.1 uncultured Candidatus Saccharibacteria bacterium | reverse complement strand
AATTTTTGATTTGTCCCCATTTTTCCGCCTGCGCGGATCCGCAAGGGCGGACGGGTTTTGTTTCGAATTTCGTGCTTCGGATTTCGAATTTAAATTTATGCCTAAAATTTTAAGCGGTAAAAAAATTCGTGATGAAAAAATACTCATTCTTAGAGAAAAGGTGGCTTCTTTGGCTTTCTCTCCCCATCTCTCCATTATCCAAGTTGGAAAAAATGAGGCTTCGGAAATTTACATAAGAGAGAAGAAAAAATTTGGGGAAAGTGTCGGGTGTATAGTGGAGGTTATAAATTTTCCCGACAATGCAAGAGAGGAGGAAATAATTTCTAAAATTGAGAGCTTGAATGCCGACAAAAGTATTCATGGAATAATGGTCCAGCTTCCTCTTCCGGACGGTATGGATAAAGAGAAAGTTCTTAAAAAGATTTCTCCGGATAAGGATGTTGACGGACTTTCCGGAATGGGGAAATTTGTAAGCGCTACCGCGAGGGGAGTCATGGAGATTTTGGATTATTATAAAATTCCCATGAAAGGGAAAAAAGCTCTTGTTGCCGGGATGTCAGATTTGGTGGGAAAGCCGGTAGCCAAACTTTTGGCGGATAGGGGAGCGATGGTTTCTTCCGTCTGGGAGAAGTCGGAAAATTGGGAAAATTTGGCAAAAGAGGCGGATATTTTGGTTTCGGCTGTTGGAAAGCCCGGGCTTGTGAAAAAAGAGATGGTGAAGGAAGGGGTAGTTGTGGTGGATATTGGGATTAGCAAAACTTCGGAAGGAAAAATTTCCGGAGACGTTGATTTTGAAAATGTCTCTCTTGTCGCTTCCGCCATCACCCCCGTCCCCGGCGGAGTTGGCCCCATGACCGTTCTCGCTCTTTTTGAAAATTTAATAGAATCTGCCGAAAAGAAAATTTGAACTATTTTTTCATAATATGGCGTTATATGTGGTAGAATTAGATAAAAATACGAAATATACCAAGATTACAGGGCACCTCCTTTAAGAAAGGAGGATTTAAATCTCCTTTTTTAAAGGGAGTCCCGAGTCTGCGAGGGGAGGGATTTTATTAGTAGAAATTCGTATCACCCGCCTGCCAAAGCTTGAGGCTTGGCGATGGCGGGCAGGTTGGCATTATTAGTAGATTAGTATATTAAATTCATGGATAACAATAAAAACGCTTGGTGGTACGACAGAGGATGGCTTTATAGGAGTCTTATCGCGCTTTTCGCGCTTCTGGCTATTTTCGTATTTTTCAAAATAATTTCCGAGTGGAAAGCCTTTGGCTATATCGGAACTGACGCAAATTCTCGAAGCGTTATTTCCGTGAACGGTTTGGGGGAAGTGTTCGGAAAGCCGGATATCGCCACTTTTACTTTTGCCGTAACGGAGGAGTCCGCGGTTGTTGTTGAAGCGCAAAACGAAGCGACAAAAGAGATGAATGATATTTTGGCATACCTCAAAAAAGAGGGAATTGAAGATAAGGATATCCAAACAACCTATTATAATGTTTATCCCAGATACGAATATCCAAGAGCCTCGTATTCCGCGTACTACACTCCTCCGGAAGGAAAAAGAATTCTTGTTGCGTATGTGGTAACTCAGGGAATTTCAGTTAAAGTAAGAGACTTGAGCAAGGCGGGGAAACTTGTTTCCGGCATAGGGGAGCTTGGAGCGTCTGATATAAGCGGGCTTCAGTTTACGATTGAAGAGGAGGAGACCCTTAAGAAGGAAGCCAGAGAGAAGGCTATAGCCGATGCCGAATCCAAAGCGGAAGAATTAGCCGATGAACTCGGCGTCTCTCTTGTTCGAATTGTAAGCTATTCGGAAGGAGGAAATTATCCGATTTACTATGACATGAAAGCGGCAAGCGGAATGGGAGGATCGGCTTCCGCTCCCGTTCCGGAACTTCCGGCCGGAGAAAACAAAATTGTCTCAAATGTGACGATTACGTATGAAATCAGATAATAGATTAAAGTTGAAGAGTTAAAGATGTGGGTCAAGCCGGTTTCCGCGAAGCGGAAACCGGCTTGACTATATTTACGGAGGTAGTAGTATATACGTAAGCCCGCGGGGGCGGTTTTTATTAAAACAGATTTAAGATTAATGATTTTAGATCAAAGAAATATAAAAAACATAGGTGTTTTATGCTTAAATCTTTAATCTCGAATCTGCTAACTACTTTATATGCGTATTAGCGACTACATTAAAGAAACTCAAACAGAAATGCGCCATGTGAGCTGGCTTTCCCGAAGGCAGGCTGTTGTTTATACCGCGGTTGTTATTCTCATTTCCATTGTTACTTCCCTTTATCTCGGCCTTTTTGATTACATTTTTTCATTGATTATCAAGAGCCTCGTTCTTTAGATTAAAGATTTAAGTTTTAAGTAAGTCACAAAACCAATCTTTAATATATATTACTGGCAACTTTAATCTTAAATCTTGCAACTAATTTATGAGCAAACAGCAAACACACGGAGAAAGACACTGGTACGCGATTCACACTTACGCCGGATACGAAAACGCGGTGGCCAGAAATCTCAAACAGAGAATTGAATCCCTGGGAATGGAGGGCAAGATTTTCAACGTGATTGTTCCGGTGGAGAAAAAGATAAAGATAAAAGGAGGGAAAAGAGCCGAGGATGAGGAAAAAATATATCCCGGCTATGTTTTGGTTGATATGGTTGTTGATGACGAGTCTTGGTATGTTGTCAGAAACACGCCCAGAGTTACAGGATTTATCGGATCGGGAGTCCATCCTGTTCCTCTATCTCAAACTGAAATTGACGACCTTATGAAGAGAATGAGTTCCGATACGGTAAAGCATAATATTGATCTTGAGGTGGATGAAGCAGTTATTATTACCGACGGTCCGTTCAAAGAGATGGAGGGGAAGGTGGGCGAAGTGGATAACGAAAGAGGGAAAGTGAAAGTTTTGGTGTCAATGTTCGGAAGAGAAACACCCGTGGAACTTGATTTCCTCCAAGTTAAAAAGATCTAGACTAATTAAATAAGCACGAAATCCGAAATCCGAAATCCGAAACAAACCCCGTCCGCCCTTGCGGATCCGCGCAGGCGGAAAAATGGGGACAAATCAAAAATTCAAAACAAGAAAATCCTCCGTCCGGAGTACCGGACACCCGCCCGTACCGAAGCGGACGCTTCGGCCGGTTCGGGCGGGCCTCCTTTAAGAAAGGAGGAATTAATTCTCCCTTTTTTAAAGGGAGCTGCCGGTAATCCGGCCGAGGGATTTATTGAATTTAGAGTTTGGCTTCATTTGTTTAGAATTTCGTGCTTCGAATTTCGAATTTAATAAAATTATGGCTAAAAAACCAACAAGAGTTCTAAAATTGCAAATTGAAGGCGGTAAAGCTACTCCTGCTCCGCCAATCGGCCCTATTTTGGGCCAGGCGAAAGTGAATATCGGAGAATTCGTTACCCGATTTAACGCCGCTACCAAAGATATGAAAGGGGATGTTGTTCCCGTGCTTCTTTCCGTGTATGAAGACCGCACTTTTGATTTTGTTCTCAAAACTCCTCCAGCGACAAGTCTTATCCTAAAGGCTATCGGCAAAGAAAAAGGTTCTGGCAAGAATGCCGTTTCCAAGGTGGGAACGATAAGCAAGGCAAAGATTCGCGAAATCGCAGAGAAGAAATTGAAGGATCTCAACGCTAACGATATTGAAGCGGCTATGAAGATTGTGGAAGGATCAGCGCGATCAATGGGAGTTGATGTCAAGTAATAACTTGACCGCAGAACTACGCAGAACTGACGCGGACTAACGCAGAAAAAGAAAATACTCAATCGAAAAACTGCCGGACGCTTCGCGTCCGGCAGTTTTTCTTTCTTCCTCCCCTCCTGCTTGAGGAGGGGCTTGGGGGTGGTGGGAGGAAATTAAATTTTACAAGAAAAATGTCTACCATTCGAGCATGCCGTCTTTCTTGCTCTTTATATATCTTTGTGCTATTTTGATTCCGGCAAAAGTACCAAAAACAATTAAATAGCCCCAACTTCGCTCGGAAAGGAGCTTTGTGGGGCAAGAAAGGAGGCCATATGGCTAGAGTTGTTAGTGTGGAATCGGAGCAAAACCTTGTAACAGTACTGTTGGATAAAGGTGTATTTTGGGACAATTGGAAAAAGAGTCCGGCAGATCTTTTTGAAGAAATTCAAAAAGGCGAGTCTTTTCTGGAAGAGGGAAACGATGGGAAAATTCAGCGAGTTTGCCGGGTTGTTCGTATAAAAGTCTTCTTTGAGGATCGGGTTTTGGTGGAATTTTTTCGGGATAAAAAAGGAGAAAAAAACACTCGTCTTCTTGATTTAGGCGCTTCGGTTGCTGAGAAACAAATTGGAAACGAAAGTTCTCGAGATTGTGCCAGAAGGGCTTTGGAGGAAGAGTTAAAAGTTAGTGTGCTTCCCGAACGCTTTAGAAGTATTGAACAAAGTAATGAAGTAAAAGATTCTCTAAGTTACTCCGGTCTTTTGACCGATTACAGGTATTTCAATTTCTGCATTACTTTTCAACAGCATGAATTCAGGACTTTTTATTCGGAGGAAAAAATGGGGAGAACAACATATTTTGTCTGGATTCCCGCAAAACTAGCAAGGTTATTGTGGGAGTAATTATCAAAAAGAGCATTCGCGAAGCAAATGCTCTTTCTTTTTTGTATATTTTTCTCTTGGCGGATAGTTATCCAATATGGAACTTGTTTAAAGTTCTTTGACATCAAAATAAAATGAAAGGAATTTAATATGAAAAAACTGACCGCTTGGGGTATTGGAGTGATGACTTTGGCGCTCTTTGAATGTGAAGGACAAAGAGTCGGTTCATTTCCCTATGAGGAGCGCCCCATTTCTTTGAAAGACGCTTATGGGCTTTTCGGAGATAGAATTGTGGAAGAAGCCGGATCCATGGGAGAAAGTAAAGATAACGAATGGTGGGTCAATTCGGGAGGATATTTTTTTGCGGAGGGAGGAATCGGCCGGACAATTCAAGGAGAGTTATCGCCAACAAACCGTTGGTTCAAGGCTTACGCAAGAGCCAATCCTTTGGACACAGACGGAGGATCTCACCCGCAAAATATTTTCCGCCTTCTTACAAAGAAAAAGATGGCAAACAGCGTGACAGAAGCCTGCTTCAAGATAAACTCGTACTACAAAAGCAAAAGCCCCAATCGTGACAGCCATAACGGATTTCTCTTTTTTGGCCGGTACAAAGATGGCGACACTACTTACTATTCCGGACTGCGGGTGGATGGAAATGCAGTGGTGAAAAAGAAACTGAACGGAGTTTATTATACTCTGGTGGAAAAAAAGATCTTTCCCGGAACTTTTAATCGGGAAACTTCTCCCAACCTTTTGCCAACCGGCAAATGGATGGGTCTTCGGGTAATTGTCCGCAACGACGAGAGAGGATCGGCAAGAATTGCTGTTTTTCTTGATCGGGAAAATAACGGCAAGTGGAGCAAAGAAATAGATGTTTTTGATGAGGGAGATTTTGGAGAAAGACCCATCCAAGGAAAAGGTTACGGGGGCATCCGCACGGACTTTATGGATGTTGAATTCCAAAGGCATCTCTTGATTGGAAATTGATTTTCGGATTATTTTTGAATTAAATATTTAATCATTTAATCCAAATAGTCCTAGTCCAAAAATCAAAATTCCATGCCAAAAAGTAAAAAATCAGGCATACACTAACTTGTTGCTATAGCAACAAGTTAGTGTATGCCTTTTATTTTAATTTATTTACAAAAGGAGAAGGGAGAGATCAAAAAAAGATTTGAATTGAGAGACAGGCGGGGAAGAATCAATTTCTTTTTGGTTTACGAGAATGGAGGGGATGCCGAGTTTGGCGGGGGCTTCGGAGTCGGAGGAGAGGCGATCGCCAATGTATAAAAGTTCTTCAGGCTTAAAATCCGGATAAAAATCCATCCACATTTTGTAGGCGGTCAAATCTGGTTTAGAGGCTTCATCGGCTGTTATTATGTGATTAAAAATTTCCTGCGGAATAGCAAGTTTCTCCAGTTTGTTTAAGGTTATTTTTCTGGCCGAGCCGGTTATAAGATCCAGATTTTTGTATTTATTTTTAAGGTCGTTCAAGAGACTAATTGTTTTTGGATCAGGATTTAAAAATTTTGCTATATCCGCTTTCTCCAGTGCTTCTTGAACAGTGTCTTTGGGATCTGGAATTCCTAATTTCTCCATTGTTTTTGATCCGGACAGACCTTTGCCTTCCTTGTATAAGTCCTTAAAAAGTTTTTCTCCTTCATGGAGACTCGTACCCAGATGATCGGAAATTTTTTTGTACAGATAGCTTTGAATAGCCTCGTCTATTTCAGGCGATTTCGGATAGAGGGTTTGATCAAGATCAAAACCGAGAACCTTAATTTTAGTTTGGTAATCAATCATTGATGTTTTTGTCATTTCCGCGAAGGCGGAAATCCAAGTTCTCTTAAATTCACCTAATTTCTAATTACCTAATTCATCTAATAAAATTCCTAATAACCAAATTCTTAAATATCTATCTTTTGAAATTTAGGGATCGGGTTATTTTATTAGGTGAATTGGGAATTATTTACCTAGATTCCCGCCTTCGCGGGAATGACAGACTTAGGCTATATAAAGAACGATAATTTCCCCCAACGGATACCCGAGTTCTTTGCCATATCTCATCATAATATAATCGCACAAATTCAAATCCTCTTCTTTTTTGGAAACGGATCGGTTGGCGAAAACGGCGGTGGCGTAAACTTTTTTTCCGAAAACATTGGCCTGGAAAAATACAAGCTGGTCTTCTTGCGGGTCCGTTTTTCCCGGGAAATATTCCGTAATGATGGGGTTATTATGCATCACTCCTTTTTCTTTAAGGTACTTGATTGCCTTTTCAAGAATATTTACGCCTTCGTAATTTTCCAATCTCTTTAAAATATCGCTATCCGGTTTTTTTGTAATTTTTTCGGCCCTTTCTCTTATGTAATAAACTCCTTTTTCTGAATCGGAAAGTAAAACTTTTTTACCAAGAAGATGCGGTCCGGATGAAACATCAACTTCGCCGATCGGTTTTGACGGTTCGCTTAAAATTTTTTTAACCCTCTGTTCTTCGGTGATAAGGAGGATATTGGCCCTGTTTGAGAGCATGTACATATCTCCCGATTCCAAATTAAGCCTTTCGCGTATTGTTGCGATGTAAGCGTCATGAAGGCCGAAAATGTTTTCCGGATAAGCATTGACGGCGTTATGCGCCCGGGCGATGTGGAAAGAATTCAATTTTCCATTTTGAATCCAGAAAATATCATGGGTAAGGCATGGATCGTGCGTAAATTTAACCTTGCCCGTTTCTTTCTCCGTGTAGTAAGACATGTCTTTTGTCGGATCAAATCTGGCGACAACAGTCGCCTTGTCAGAATTTTTTCTTAAAATTTCAATAGTTTTTTCCAGTTGGTCAAATCCAAAATACGCGCGAGTTCTTTCTCCGTAAGTATATGTGCCGTCATGATCTTTCCGGAGAAGCTCTTTTTTGTATTCTTCTCTCATTGTGGATGTTTCCTCCGATCCTTGCTTGTAAATTTTGGGGAGGACAGAGAGGGTGTTGTCTGCTTTTCGGTAAATTGCCAAGACGCTCCCTGTCCGAGCGAGCCCCTTCCATGAATCTCCATGATTTTCAGTTATTCCTTCGGTGTAAATTTTTCGCAAAACGTTTTTATGCGTATCAAGAAAATTGTCTCCTTCGGCGATAAGGAAGGGCAGTTTTGTTTTGTTGATTTTGAAAATAGTGTTGAAGTCTTGGATGAATGAATATCTAAGTTTGGCGGAAATAGCGGCTCTCCCGATTTGGGTGCCGATATCTATTCGGTGCAAAATATCCATCTCGTATTTTTGAAACCTGTTTTCTTTGGCCAGTCTTTCCATGATAGGGAAAGCTTCTCCTGAAACGAGTTCAAAAAATTCGGCGCAAATGTCAAAAGCCATGCACAACACGCTCACTTTTTTATCCTTGGCATTTACCCGATAGTAAAATTTATCGTCAATTTTGGTAGCGGTATTGGAGGATAGGGAGATTTCAATTTCGCCCTTGATGTTGGCGGGTTTTATGAAAGAAGGAAATTTCTCGCGGTTTCCAAGCTCAATAGATGCTCGGCCAAGCTCGGCTCCCAAAAGAAGCTGTTCTAGCGGAGAAAATATTTTTTTCATATCTGCCAAAAATTTCATGAGAGAATGTCCGAGAAGGAAAACATTTTCCGTTTTCAGAAAATATGTTTTTGATCCGATTTTGATATCAAGGCGGATCGTTTCTTTTTCCACGGAAACTTTGAAAGGGCAGGGGATTTTTTTGTCGTAATTCTTAAGCTCTATGGTCGGCGGTTGGAGCTGTTGGAATTCTTTGGGATCCAAGTAAACAAAATTTTTCCGGCTATCCGGCAGGTTTCTTATCGCTTCAATAACTTTGTTCAGGGAATCGTAATAAATTTTTTCTTTTCCCAAAAGCCCTTCAAGAAGGCCGAAAATTTCTCCTGAAATTTTCGGCCGGAGCCACTCTAAATATTTTCTAATTATCTCCTTGCTTTTTGAATTTCCCGACATAAAAACAGGCAGGATAATAATTTCATTCCTGAAAGTTTGAAGAAGAGCGGAGTTAAGATTTGGGTAATGGGGCGAAGCGGCTACTCCGCCTTTAATGAAATTTCCTTCTTTTGTTTCATTAAAACCCTCCATAATGGCTTGTAGGAGGTTTGTTGAGGGGGCAAAGGTGAGGGATTCTTCCGAGAAGAGGATTAAGTATTTTAAAGTCGGATGAGCCAAGGAATTTATGATCATCCTCTCCACGCCATCGCGGGAGACTATGAGAGACCCCAAAACAGAAACATCTTTTCTGTTTTCCGCGTCAATTTCATTCATCACTTCTCCGGGAGAAGTTGTATTCGTGCAAATCCCAATCTTGCCGTTCTTGCCTTCCTTAGGCTGGAGAAGGATAGCGTCCAATAAGGGAAATTTTTGTTTAATTTTTTCTTTCATGTTTTTTCTCTTATCATCCCCTTTTTTTCTCCTGTCATTCCCGCAAAGGCGGGAATCTAGGGAATTACTACATACTCTGGATTCCCGCCTTCGCGGGAATGACAACTACTTTACTGCAGGATTCCAAACACTTGGAAGATAATCAGCCATTTTATGCTTCTCAAAAGAATTATTGTTTAATGCAAATGTAAAAATTTCAATATCCAAACCATATTTAACGTTTATGTCTGCGATAAACTGACGGCAAAAACCGCAGGAATTGCAGGGAGAGTCCGGGAATTTGGTTGAAGCGATGCCGAGACTGATGATCTCATTATCTTTTGCCATGAGGGCGGAAATTATCGCTGTCATTTCGCTGTGAAGTCCGAGTTGTTTTTCGGGAAAGGAATATTGTCCGCCAAAATATATATTTCCACTTTTAGTCAGAACGGCTGTTCCGTAGCCCGAGGCGCTATCGTATGTGGGAAAATTTCTGGAAATTCCGAGAACCGCGTACTTTTTAAGTACCTTTGCGATATCTTCTTTTTTGTTAAGCACGGCTTTATTTGAAGATACTTTTGTTTCTTTTATTTTTTCTAAAATATTCATCTTTGAGCGGTAAAAAGGAAGCAGAGAGGCAATATCTTCCGTTTCAAAAATCTTTTCTTTCATGTTCCATACTTCGTAAGAAATTTTTTCTCCTGTCCGGGCGCCGTGATCAACAATGGTTTTGGAGATGATGGGAGAAAGTGAGAATTTTTTATCTAAATTTTCATACAAGCTGACAATTTTGTTAACTTTGAAGTCGTTGGAGAGAACTGAAAGAGCTAAGCATGTTTGTTCCGAAGATATATTCAAAAGGTGTGTTTCAACTAAGCCGGCTCGGTAAATTTTTCCGCTTTTGGATACGGCTATTGAGGCCGAACGAGGGGAGGCGGGTTTTTTGGTGACGGAAAGGGTTAGTGCTTTTTTTAGGGTGTCGTACATTTTAAGGGTGTGGTATTCCACCCCTCCTGCCTGAGGAGGGGTGCCGGTAGTCCGGCGGGGTGGTGGGAGAAAGTTACCACTAACATCTCTCCCACCCCTCTGTCGGAGTACCGACATCTTCTTACAGAAGCAGTACACCTTTTCGATAATTAAGAAATTATCTGAAAAGGTCTTGCGAAGCTACGCTTCTCACCCCTCGGGCAGGGGAGAAGGAAGCTGTTTTTAAATATTACTTCGGAGTCGGCTCACATTCAAATCCGCTTTCGTCCAATCGTAATGCAAAACTTTTTTCAAAAGGTCGTTGAAAAGATGGATTTTGTCGCGTTCAAGGCGGGGAAACATTTTCTCCGACTGCTTGCTTGAAAGGCGGATGGTGGGGCGGAAGGGCATGGGGAAAGCGTAGTAGGGGGTAAGGTTGCTCTTTCCTCCTTCAACCAAAATGACATCAATCGGCTCGTTTAAATTTTCAATGGCGTAATCAATCCGGTGCGATCCGTCGCAGACGATATAAAAATCGTGCTTGCCACTGTGAGGCAATCCGTAATTTATGAGCGAAGCGTTGGAGTGGAAAATATCCATCTCGCGGATAGAGGAAACTTCGTCAATATGAAAATTTTTCAAATACCGATCGGCGATTCGATGGAGATTTCCCGCCGCGTCCTTGACGTAAAGCTCGTCAAAAGACTGGCGTATTTTTTCCAAATCTATAAAGCCGTCTTCCAGATGGTAGGTGTGTTTTTCAATAATAGGCGGAAGCATGTGGTAAGTGTCCCGGCCTTCCCAGTCGTATTCAATGGCGTATTTCATTTTGTTGACCCGCATTCCTTTTGTTTTTAGGAACTCATCAACTGTCCGGATAATTTCAAGCTGGTTTAAGTAAATAGTAGGTTGGGGAGAAAAAAGAGTATTTTTTTTGCCTTGATGGACGATAATAGGAGAATCAGCCATCTGTTTCGGGGGAAAAACTTTTGCCATGGAAAACTTGGCGGATCTGTAAGGATCCGCTTTTTCCCCGTTTTTATCAAAAACCGCCCGAAACTGGAGTTTCCGGAGAATTTCGCTTAGATGTTCCAAAGGGATGACATTTTTGAGGGTCAGTTTGTGTTTTGTCTTTGTGGCCATTGAAAGTGGTGTCTCCTCTCCCCCTGCCTGAGGGGGAGTTGGAGGGGGTGGGAGAGCGCATGTGAGGAATTAAAACCATTGGTATTGTTTGAATAATAACCCTTGAAATGGCTTTTTACAAGAAATCGTAACAACTAATCCACGAATGAAGAACGAATGCCACGAATGGGGTCTCCTCCCCTCCTGCCTGAGGAGGGGTTGGGGGTGGTGGGAGAGAATGGTTAGTGGAATCTTTCTCCCACCCCTCTTGCTGGAGTACCAGCGTTCTCCCCTCAGGCAGAGGAGAAGGGGAACCCTCCCATTTTCTCCTCCCTCCCAATCTATCCTTATTTCTAGCCCTATTTTACCCTCTTCCTCAAGAAAATGAAAGAAAAGCGGAAACCTTATTGACAAAAGTAGCCATTTAGGTGTATAATATAGGTAGAAAAGTGGTTCTTTGTAATAAGAATTACTTGTTTTGTCTGCTGTAGCGTATTCGCGAAGGCGGAAAAATTTCAGAAAATTCAGAATGAAAGGATTAAAATGAGTACGATCTTAAATTCAATAACGATTATCTCTCATACAGTTGAAGTTGATTATAGCCAGACCGTTGAAGAAATGGTTTTAGCCGGTCGGTATGACTCCTCCAACGAGGACATCAACAGCCAAAACTTCTCCATCAAAGGAGAAGGAAAGAAGCAGGTGGAAGTCTTTGAAATTTGTTTCGGACGGGTAGTGGACTCGTCCGAAGATCTGACTGTCAAGTTGGACGAGCTCGGGTACAAACCGGCTCAATTGCCTGAACTTCTCTCTCTTGGTAAAGAGAAGCCGGAATTGCAAAGAGATCATCCGATAATCGCTTTGGGTTCTTTGGCTGTGATCTGGGGCTACCGGTGCGTGTCTTCTCTCGATGAGTCTGATTCGAGGCGGCGACTCTCCCTGCGCCCCTTCAGGGACGACTGGGGTGCATGGTATCGTTTCTTGGTTGTTCGCAAGTAATTTTGATTGAAAGATCTTAAAACTTTCTCCTCACTTCGTGAATACACTACGAAGGGGCAAGCTAAACCCGCCGACTTTTGTCGGCGGGTTTTTTCGTGGGGATTTTCTCCCTCTCCCCCTGCCCGAGGGGTGAGGAGCGAATACTTGAAGCTCTGCAAGACTCTTTGAGACAATTTCTTAATTGTCCAAAGAGTGGACAGTCCCTGTAA
>CAYGHQ010000029.1:0-12390 GCA_964349845.1 uncultured Candidatus Saccharibacteria bacterium | reverse complement strand
AACGGAGGGGTTTATTAAGGTCAGCTAGGCGCGAATGGAAACCGTGCCGATAGTGCAATGGCAAAAGCTGGCTTAACTGCGAGGCGTGCTTGCCGAGCAGATGCGAAAGCAGAACATAGTGAACCGACGGCCCGCTTTAGACGCGGCCGGAGATTATCGGATAAAAGCTACTCTGGGGATGGACGCTGAAATAAGCGTCTTGTTGTCCTACTCCACAGCAATGTGGAAGAAGTATGGCTTATAACGGAGAACCGGAGGTGGTCTTTCCTGGAAAACAGGTTTTCGACCTCTAGGAACACCGTGGGAAGTCGTCCGCCTGTGGCGGATTGACCCCGTAACGACTGAATTTGATTCCGTTTTACACGGATGAAATGAAGATAGCAGTAGTCTTAGCGCTAGACGCTTTGAAAACGCTGTTATAACACGCCATCCCCCTCGCTAATTTTATTAGTGTTGGGGTGAAGATATAGTCTAAATAATCACAATGATTAATTGAACAGGCTAGTTCCGCCTAAGAGTCAAGAGGCTCCCTCAAACGGTAACGTTTGAGTAAACTGCGACTCAAATCGGTGAAACCCTTTGTGATATAATATCTGCAAAGGGCAATACCGAGGGTAAGAAAACTTGTCTCATGAATACAAAACGAGCGCGTGAAGCTCGAAAAATTGAAATAGGGGAACGGCAAAAAGAAGTAATTATAGGATCTCTTTTAGGAGATGCCCATCTTGTAAAGACAACTTGCGGATTTGCGTTTAGAGCGAATCACGGAATTGTCCAAAAAGATTATGTGGATTGGAAGTATAGAGAAATGGAAAATTTAACCAACTCTTCGCCTAAGATCTACAAAAATTCTTGCTACTTTAGAACCGTTTCTCATCCATTTTTTAAAATTTTGCGAAAGACTTTCTATAAAGGAAGGCGCAAAATTGTTCCAAAAATTTTGGAAAAGTGGATAACCCCTCTGGCTTTGTCAGTCTGGATTATGGACGATGGGTCAAGAGATGGAAATCAATTAAGGATTAATTCCCAATGTTTTTCAAAAAAGGAAAACATAGAATTAATTCATATTCTTGAGGCTAAACTTGGAATAAAAGCAACATTGAATCGTGATAAAGATATGTTTAGGTTAAGGATTGCTAATTCCAGCATGAAAAAACTCAAATCTTTAGTCAAACCTTTTATTGTTCCAAGTATGCGATACAAGTTTTCCCCGTAACGACTTCAAAATTTATCTTTACGCAAGATAAAGTTTTGGGACTGCGAATTTTTCGCGGTAATATGTCGCTATCCCGAAAGGGATAAAGGTATAGTCTACCTCATAAGTAATTATGAAGTGCCATATCGACGGCGGAGTTCGGCACCTCGATGTCGGCTTAATTAAGGGTCGCTTCCGATGTAAATCGGAATGCAAAAACTGGCTAATAACGGTGAACTCCTATTATCTGTAAACTCAGAGTATAATAGGACAATACCGTGGGAAGTCGTTGTCAGTGCAAAGCCACTGACACGCGGACAGTCGCGGACTTTACGCGGACAAACGCGGAAAGGAGAAATCCTTTTCTGCGAAAGTCGGCGTTTGTTCCGCGCAAGTTAGCGTGCCTATTTGATAGGCAATTGACCCCGTAACGACTGGATCCCTCGCTAAAAGGGGGTGAAGATAGTGGTAGTCACAATACTTGATATTGTGCAAACGCCATTATAAGACGCTGGTCTCCCTCACCGCAATGGTGGTGGATGAAGGTATAGTCTATACACGTAGTAATATGTGATTAATATGCAACTTATCCCGGGGGTGGAGAAGCTCCCAAAGGTTTGGCTGTTCGCCAATTAAAAAGTTACGTGAGCTGGGTAAGTGGTCAAAATGAGCCCAGCAAGAGTCCTTCTACGAGGATGAAGCGTTGTAGGAGACGCTTCTCAAAATAAATGAAGGAACAAAAGTAAACTGACTCATAACGGTGAAGTCCGGTTGTTAATATGATAAAATATTGACAATGGATGATACCGTGGGAAGACTAAAATCTTTATTTCCGCCACATCAATTGGATGTGGTTATAGGGTCATTGTTAGGCGATGCATGTTTGGAATGCCGGTCAATTGGAGTCAGATCTCCCGTGACTGCCAGATTCAGAGTGCATCATGGAGATAAGCAAAAAGATTATGTTTTTTGGAAGTATAAAATTCTTGAAAATTTGGTTTTGAAAGAACCTAGAGAAATTTCATGGACAAATCCCAAGAGGGGACTTCACGAAGTGTCTTGGTATTTTCACACAAAAAGCCTTAAAGAATTTGGTGTTTTGTATCATCTTTTTTATAAAGACGGTATAAAAATCCTTCCCAAAAATATTTTTGAACTGCTTACCCCTCAAATGATAGCGGTGTGGTTTATGGATGACGGATCCAATAATGGAGAAAGTCTTACGTTAAACACTCATGGGTTTTCCAAAGAAGAACAAGAAAGAATAGTAAAATTTTTTCAAGACAGATATTCTGTTAATGGAAAGATTGTAAAAGACAGAACTAAGTGGAAAATCGCTATCGGGAAATATGATTACAAATCTTTTATTTCAATAATAAAAGATTTTGTAATCCCAACAATGAACTATAAGATTTCTAGTCCCCGTAACGACTTGTCCCAGATAATGGGGCAGAGCCCGCGACTTATTGTCGGGGCTAACACGTCAGTTCCCGAACAGGAAAGTTTGGGAAAAGGTATAGTCTAATCTGTTAGTAATAACAGGAGTATTGTCAGACCGTCGCGAGACAGGTTGGTCTCCTATCTGCTGCAGGCGTTGATTCTTGAGAAGATTCTTTATTAGTAAATTATTGCTACTTCGCGGAGTAATTCGCGATGACAACATGGCTAATAACGGTGGAAGCTTTGACTTGCAAAAATTTCGTTGGTCCGAAATTTTTGATAAAGTAGGTTGAAGTCAATACCGTGGGAAGTTTTGCAAATTGAAAGAAGGATTTGGAAATGTGAGAGGTAAAATCTGGCAAGCCTTCATCAGGTGATACTGGTGGCGGAGAAATATGACAGGAGTTTTCCGGCTCGAAAGAGTGGCACGCAGACACTGTATCTTGTTTCGATGCATGCGGGTGGCCTAGTCCCGTCATTTCCAAATTCCTGACGAACTTTTTTATGAAGTTCGTCTCCTTCTTTCAATTTGCAAAACCCCGTAACGACTGAGTCCGTTAAGGACGAGATAGTGGATGCTCTGGCGCTAGATGCCGGAATAACACCGCTATAATATGCCGTCTCCTTTTGTTTTTCCCGCGTAATTCTGCGTCAGTTCGGCGCAGTTCTGCGCGAGCGAAGCGAGAGGATGAAGATATAGTCTATCCCCTTGGTGACAAGGGACAATGTTTCCGCGTGGGTCTGCGTCAATTTGGCGTAGGTCTGCGCTTGCGAAGCAAGATGACGAGAGGACCATAAAGAACTGACCTCTGGTCTACCTGCTCTTCCGCCAAGGAGGACCGCAGGGCAGCTATGTCGGGACCGGATAACCTCTGAAAGCATCTAAGAGGGAAACCGCCTTCAAGATCAGGAATCGTTTGAGGCCCCTGGAAGACTACCAGGTTGATAGGCTTCAGGTGTACGCGCAGTAATGCGTTGAGCCGTGAAGTACTAATTCGCCGATTCTATTAGGAAATTTGTAAATTATGTTTAATCCTGTTAAATGGAATTTTCCCGCATCTCATTGCATGTGATGCCGAAATAAATAGAAATATGCCAGAAGACTGGCGAAATTTATTCGAAGACTCATGAAATAAATTGCAGAGACTGCAACTAATTTCGCGAGGTCTCCCGAGCAAATATCGCGAGTCGGCGAGCAAATTTCTATAAATTTCAGCATCACGCGTAGCGAGATGTGGCGGTGGTTCCAGTGATTTGAAAATTAAGTTTTGTGATCTGGTGGCTTGACGGTGGGGAAACACCTCCTCCTTACAGGAGCTGTCCACTCATTGGGTTTTTTGCTTCGCGATTACGCTTGCAAAAATCCTCAATGAGTCTTGCGCCGACGGAACCAAACCATCGGCTCACCCATTCCGAACCCTAGTACCAGAAAAATCAGAATCCCAGTACTAAAGACTAGCTTAGTACGGGATAAATTTTTCGGTACAGGGCAGGCAGAGAAGCATGCCCCGTAGTGAAATTTGAAAATTCAATATTCTAATCAAACTTTCTGTGTTGGTGATTTGACGCGGTGGTCACCCCCCCGCCTGCCAACGCCTCTGCGTAGCAATGGCGGGCAGGTTTTCCCATTCTTCACCCGCTAAAAATTTTGAACTCAAAGTCTCTGGTGCTTTGGCGAGAGGGTAACACCTTTTCCCATTCCGAACAGAGAAGTTAAGCCTCTTAGCGCCGATGATACCTTTCAATAGGGAAAGTAGGTAAGTGCCAGGGACTTTGCGTTCAAAGGTCAAAATTTTGGCGGGCGGGCAGAGCAATTAAGCGCAGTAGTGGCGATGATACCCTTCAGTGGGGAAAGTAGCTAGTCGCCAACACAGAGTGTTTGATTTCAAATTTCTACTAACGGGGTTAAGCCCACTAGTGCCGATGATATCTTTTATTAGGGAAAGCATGCCCCGTGAAAGAATTCTCTTTCTTTTTACGGGGTAGCTAGTCGCCAGCTTGCCCCGTACCAATTTCACCGACAGAATATTGTCACTGAAATATATTTTTAACCTCAATATCTTTTGAATCAACAAAAGTATTTTCTGTAAAATTTGGTATTGGGGAACAAAGTTTTTAATTTTAAGATAATAAAAATTAAGAAAAAGCCGAATTCCGCGAAGCGGAATTCGGTTTTTTCTTTGTTTTTTGCTATTATTGTCTTATTATTCTTTTCCCTAATCCCTAGTGGCTTGCCCTGAGGTTTTATAGAAGGGCTAGTCCCTAGCCCCTTCTTCAATGTCATGGTCTTTCAAACGACAAATTCTCGTGATTTTATTTGTTGCTGTTTTTTTGGGTATCGCTCTGGCGATACCGGTTTTTTTCTTTTTCTACGCGCCGGCGAACTGTTCTGACGGAAAAACCAATGGAGGCGAAAGGGATGTGGATTGCGGCGGTCCGTGCGAAAGAATTTGCAAGAATGACGCGCTCCCCCCCAATCTCTTGTGGGCGCGCCCTTTACAGATATCCAAAAATTCTTTTTCTGCGGTAGCTTATCTGGAAAATCCTAGTCTTTCAATGGAAGCGCTTAATGTCCCGTATGTTCTTAAGCTCAAGGATGGGGAAAATCTCTTGATTTTTGAGAAGAGGGGAAAGACATACATACCTCCGGGAAAAACATTCGCGGTTTTTGAAGGAGTGATGCCTGTCGGAGAAAGAATTCCCGCCCGGGCGTATTTTGAGTTTGAGGGAGATATTCCTTGGAGAAAAATAGAAAGTTCTCCAAATGAGCTAAAGGTGGAGAATAAAAAAATTAGCATGGACGCGGATGGAAAAACCCGTTTGTCTTTCCGTTTAAAAAATGAGGAACTGGCGGCAGTTTACAATATTGAGGCGATAGGAATACTTTTTGGCGAGAATAAAAACTCTATTGCCGCTTCTCAAACAATCGTAGATTTTATTCCTCGAAATTCCAGCGAGGAAGTAATGTTATCGTGGCCGTTTAAATTGTCTGAAAAGGCGGTTCGAAGCGAAGTGGTGTATAAGATAATACCTAAGTAGTTAGCAGATTTAAGATTCAAGTAAAGAAAAGAAGAAGATATATTAAGAATGGTCTTTACTTTCAACTTTAATCTTAAATCTTTAATCTTTTAGTGAAACGCTCTCTTTTTCAAATAGATTGGATCCTTTTTTTGGCCACTCTACCGCTCTTGGCGGCCGGCCTTTTAACCATGAATTCTTTTACCGGCAATAATATTCTTTTTGAGAAACAGCTTCTTTGGATAGCCGTTTCTCTCGCGGTTTTTTTTGTTTGGAGCGCGATAGATTGGAGATTTCTCCGCCGTACGGATATTATCGTCATTCTTTTTTTGGGATCTTGCGCGGTTTTAGCCGGATTATTTCTTGTCGGGCATACAGCCAAAGGCGCGCAAAGCTGGCTTAATTTCGGTTTTGCTTCTTTTGAGCCTTCTGAACCTATAAAACTTATTCTTATTCTTATATTGGCCAAATACTTTTCTAGGCGACATATTGAAATAGCCAATATTCGCCATATTTTAGTTTCCGGATTTTACGCTCTTGTGATTTTTCTTCTTATATTGGGACAGCCTGACTTTGGCGGAGCGATAATAATATCTTTAATCTGGCTGGGAATGGTTCTGGTGTCCGGAATATCCAAAAAACACTTGTTTCTTGTTTTTCTTTTGGGAGCGGTATCTTTTGTTGGTTTGTGGACTTATGCCTTCAAGGACTACCAGAAGCAGAGGGTAATAAGCTTTCTTTCTCCCCTAGCTGATATCCGGGGATCCGGATACAATGCTTACCAGTCCACTATCGCGGTAGGTTCCGGGCAGGTTTTCGGAAAAGGATTGGGGTATGGCACCCAGTCCCGCCTTAAATTTCTTCCGGAATACGAAACTGATTTTATATTCGCCGCTTTTGCCGAGGAGTGGGGATTTGTAGGGGTCATCATGCTTTTTTCTTTTTACGGGCTGGTGATTTGGCGCATTCTCGCTATTGCCGTAACAGGGTCCACAAATTTTGAAGTTCTTTTCGGGTTAGGTCTGGCCATTCTTTTCTTTTCTCAGTTTGCCATCCATGTCGGGATGAATATCGGGCTTCTCCCCGTTACGGGGAAGACCATTCCCTTTATGAGTTACGGAGGCACTCATCTTCTTACCGAATTTATGGGGTTGGGAATTCTTATGGGTATGAGAAAATACCGGCGGGCAGTGGATCGCGACGCCATGAAAAATGAGATTGTGGGGGTGTAGATTGTGGGAGTGTAGCCGGAAAAATGATTAGACTTATTTTAAACGGTCGTTTAAAATAAGTCTAGAACCAGTTTCAATAAAAATCGCTAAAAATGTGATTAAAACGGAATGATTATTTTTGCGGAAAATCCCTAAGAAGGGATTTTCCGCCGCGGGGCTACCCAAAAGCTTAAATTTCTACCCGCCCGTACCGAACGGTACGTTCGGGCGGGCTGCAAACTTTGAATTTTCCCTCACGAGAGGTATCTATCGCTCGGTAAAATTCAAAGTTTTCGCAACGAAATTTAAGCTTTTGGCTAAGCCGTTTTTATTGAAACTGGTTCTAATCATTTTTCCGGCTCACAGTCTTTTCCCGTAAATTTCCAGTATTGAAGACATCATTTTTTCTTGAGAGAATTCGGACAGGACTTTTTTTTGAAGATTTTTGCCGAAGATTTTTCTTTCTTCAGGATGATTGAGAAGATAAGTTAACGCCTCTTTAATTTCGCGGACTCTCTTCGGCCTTACCAGTATCCCTTCTTGCATGTCTTTTATGATTTCCGGAACGCCTCCAACATCAGTTGCAATAACGGGAAGGGAAGCGGCTCCCGCTTCAAGTATGACATAGGGCATACCTTCTTTAAGGGAGGCCAGGATAAAAATATCAAAGGCCGTAAGCAGGCTATTGGCGTCATTTATGGCCCCAACCAGGAAAACTGTTTCTTCTAAGCCTTTTTCTTTTATTATTTTCTCCAAGTTGTCTCTTTCCTCTCCTCCGCTGACGACTACAAAAATCAGCTTCTCTTTTTTTTCTTTAGCGATTTCTCCGACGGCGCTTATGGAATAAAGAAGCCCCTTATTCTTGTGAAGCTCCGAAATTGTTCCTATCCACGCATGGTCTTTGAATTTTTCCGCAAGATCCCCGAGAAGGCTTTTCCTGGCCTCGTCTTTGCCTTTAAATTCAATTTTTTCTATTCCGTTTTGAATAGTTTGAAGTTTTTTTGAAACAAACGGCATTCCGGACATTTTTTTTCTATCGTCCTCGGAGACGGTTATGGTGATGTCGGAAAAAAGAACGGTTAGCCACGAGGCGATCTTAAAAGAAGTTCTCCAAAAGAATTTTCTTTTCTCTTTGAACGGCCAGCCGTGGGCGGTGTAAATAGCCACTAGGGAATAGCCCCTCGACCCCGCTCGGGACAAACCACTAGGGACTAGGGAAGGAGAAAAGAGACGGAGAGTACGGAGGCGGAGATTATAGAGAAAAGAGGCGAGGGAACCGAGAGCGCCGGCTTTGGGGGAGTGGAGATGGACAATGTCAGGTTTTTCGTTTTTGATCGTCCGGTAAATAGCCAAGAAAGAAGGGAAGTCTTTGAGGAGGCTTAAGTCTCTTTCCAGACGAGTTAAAGAAATTGTCCGGATTCCGGCAAAATCTAATTTTTCTTTAAGAGCTCCGTTTCCTCCGAGCGCCACAACCGGCTCAAATTTATCTTTGGGCAAATTCATTGCCAAATCATAAACATGCCGTTGCGCCCCGCCCCAGTTGGACTTTGTTATTATGTAAAGAATCTTCTTTTTGTCTACAGAACTCATAAAAATTTCTACTGTTTTTTCTTTATAGAATCCGAAATTCGAAGCACAAAAATTTAATTAAGCACGAAGCACGAAATTCGAAATCCGAAACAAACGAAGCCAAATAAAGAAAATCCAAATATCTAAACAAGGAATTATTATTGGTTTTCGGGATTTTGAATTTTCTTTATTTTCGGGCTTTGTTTCGAATTTCGGATTTTGTGCTTCGTGCTTGGAATTTTCCAAATTATATCTCAAAATCTATCTTTTTCCAACCTCATTTTTTGTTCATATTCCAAAAACGGCCTATTTTAGCCATTTTTTAGTATTTATCTTCACAAAATCGCAATTCTAGTTGACAAAAATACCCCTTTGGGGTTATACTTAAGGGTAGTAGAATATAAATGCGTCGGAACGCATTTCGCGGATTTACGCGGAACAAACGCGGATCAACGCGGAAAACACCAATACAGAAAGGTATAAAATGAAATCTCCAGAAGTTGTTGATTTTGTGATTCGAGACCCCTATGGAGTTGAGGGGTTGAAGGTTAGAACAAGGGTGGGTTTATCCACCCTGCTCCGTTTATTGGGATACCAGGAGAGTCCTGATAGTGAGCAAAATCATACTGTTGTGGTGGAGAAGGGAGAGGATGTATCTTAATTTTGATATATTCTCTAAACCGCGCGGGAACGCGCGGTTTTGTTTTGTCTGCCAAGCGTGTTTGTGAGGGCGGGTTTTGGTTTTCCTCCTCTCCCTCTCCCCCTGCCTGAGGGGGAGTGGCGAGGTCTTCCGAGCCGAGGGGGTGGGAGAAAATTACCACGAAAAATCACTCCCACCCCTCCGGCTCGCAGACTCGCCACCTCCCCTCGGGCAGGGGAGGAGGAAGACCCGCCCGACGCTTTGCGTTCGGCGACTCCGGCCAAGCTCTCTTTCCGAAATTGAAAAGCGAGAGGTTTTATTGTATGATATCCCCCAATGGCCCGTCTTAGCCGAAAAGAAGCCTCAACTCTTTTTTTGGGGGATATCATATCCCTTCTTGTTTCCCTTTGGCTTACCCTTCTTATTCGCTACGGGACTCTTCCGGATTGGGAGATTTTTCAAAGCCACCTTATCCCTTTTTCTTTCCTGTTTGTGGTTTGGATAGCGGTTTTCTTTATCGCGGGGGTTTACGAAAAGCAAACTGTTATTTTGAAGCGCCGCATTTGGAATATTCTCCTTAACGCGGAGATTGTGAACGCGATTATTGCCATCATATTCTTTTATTTTATCCCTTACTTCGGCATTACCCCCAAAACGAATCTTTTCATATATCTTATCGTGTCTTTTGGCGCTGTTCTTTTGTGGCGGACTTGGAGTCCGGCCGTGATCGGGGCCGGCAGGAAGCAGAACGCCATCCTTATAGGAAGCGGGGAGGAAGTGAAGGAGCTTTTGGAGGAGGTGAATGAAAATTTCCGCTATAACATCCGCTTTGTTTCTGTTCTGGATCTTCCGGAACCGGAGAATGAAAATTCCTACAAAAATCTTCTCCAAATTTTTTCCAAGGAGAGAGTGGAAGTGATAGTCCTGAACCTTCACGACAAGAGGCTGGAGTCCGCGGACCCCTATCTTTACCAGATGATTTTTTCCAATGTCCAATTTGCCGATTTTCACAAACTGTACGAAGACATTTTTGACCGGATTCCAATTTCTCTCTTAAGCTACCGTTGGTTTTTGGAGAATACTTCTTTTGCCCCCAAAACTGCCTATGACATAATGAAAAGGGGGATGGATGTAATCATTTCTTTGTTTATCGGCTTTATTTCCCTCTTTTTTTATCCGTTTGTTTTTCTTGCGATTAAAGCGGAAGACGGAGGGCCGATTTTTGGCTACCAGGACAGGATAGGAAAGGGCGGAAAAATTATCCGCATCTGCAAATTCAGAAGCATGCAGAGAATGGATAATGGAAAAAAGGAAGAAAACCGGACTAATCCGGTTACAAAGGTTGGGGCGTTTATCCGCAAATTCCATATTGACGAGCTTCCCCAGCTTTGGAATGTTTTTCGGGGGGACATTTCTCTTATCGGGCCCCGTCCGGAGCTTCCTTCTCTTGCTTCTTTGTATGAAAAAGAAATTCCTTATTACAACATCAGGCATCTTATAAAGCCCGGTCTTTCCGGTTGGGCGCAGATTTATCACGACAGCCCGCCCAAGTTCGGCCAGGCAGTTGATAAAACCAAAGCCAAACTAGCTTACGATCTTTTCTATATTAAGAATCGCTCGCTTGCGATTGATATCAAGGTGGCGCTTAGGACGATTAAAGAGCTTATTTCTAAACGAGGAGTGTAGGCAAAAAATCCGAAATCCGAAGCACGAAATTCGAAACAAAACCTGAAAACGGGGAAAATCCAAAATTCAAAACGAAGGAGTTTAAAGAATTGTTCCCGTTTGGAACATTTGAATTTTCGGGATTTGGCTTCATTTGTTTCGTATTTCGTGCTTCGGATTTGATTAATTTATGTTTTTCTGTATATAATACCTCATTGTTTTTAAAATAAGATTATGCTTAAAAAAAGATTATTAGCCTTGCTTCTGCTCGTCATTGCCATTTCTATCGGCTATTTTGTCTATAATTCCGAGGCGAAAAACTCCCGGCCTTTCAAACTTGGCTTGGATTTAAACGGCGGAACGCATCTTGTTTATAAGGCGGATATTTCCAATGTAAAAAGCGGGGATATTAAGGGCGCCATGACGGCTCTCCGCGATGTCATTGAAAGAAGGATAAATCTTTTTGGCGTTTCCGAGCCTATCGTTCAGGTTGAAGAGGGCGGAGTTTTGGGGGATGAAGATAACCAGAGGCTTATCGTTGAATTTCCGGGAGTGACGGATGTCAAAGAAGCCGTGAAGCTTATAGGCGAAACGCCTCTTTTGGAATTCATGCTTATGAGGGATACGGAGGGTCTATCCGAAGAGCAAATCAAAAATTTAAAGCCGGAAGAGATTTTTACCGCGACTCCTCTTACTGGAAGATATCTGGATAAAGCGCAATTGGCGTTTGACCCGCAAACAGGCGAGCCTAAAGTTTCTCTTTCTTTCAGTAGCGAAGGAGCCGATATTTTCGCGGAGATAACAAAGAATAATATCGGGAGGGTTCTGGCGATTTTTCTGGATGGACAGCCTATCTCTCTTCCGACTATAAGACAAGAGATAACTGGCGGGCAAGCGGAGATTTCCGGAGGCTTCAAACCCGAGGAGGCGAGGCTTTTGGCCCGCAACTTGAATTACGGCGCCCTCCCTATTCCGATTGAGCTTATAAGCACGGAAACGATCGGCGCGTCTTTGGGAGAAGACGCTCTTAACGCCGGGGTGATGGCCGGACTCTTAGCCTTCCTGATCATTGCTATTTTCCTTGTTATCTGGTACAGACTGCCCGGATTTTTAGCCGTCGTATCTTTGACTATTTATATAATTTTAAACCTTGCCGTCTTCAAGCTTATTCCGGTTACCCTTACTTCCGCGGGAATCGCCGGATTTATTCTTTCCATGGGTATGGCGGTTGACGCCAATATTCTCATTTTTGAAAGAATGAAAGAAGAGCTTCGCAAGGGGCGGAATTTAGGAGATGCTATCCACGAAGGTTTCGGGAGAGCATGGCTTTCTATCCGAGATTCCAATCTTTCCAGCATAATCACCGCTATAGTTTTGTATTGGTTTGCTTCTTCAGCCGTTATTAAAGGTTTTGCTCTGGTTTTCGGGCTTGGCGTAGTCATCAGTATGTTTACGGCCATCACCGCTTCCCGCACTCTTCTTATGGCGATGAGGCTTAAGGGGGAAGGGAAGATTAGCAAATTTTTATTCTCAAGCGGAACGCATGTGTCGTCAGCAAAATAAGCACGAAATCCGAAATTCGAAATCCGAAACAAACCCCGTCCGCCCTTGCGGATCCGCGCAGGCGGAAAAATGGGGAAAATCCAAAATTC
>CAYGHQ010000028.1:0-12470 GCA_964349845.1 uncultured Candidatus Saccharibacteria bacterium | reverse complement strand
AATTAAGCTTTTATGGCTCTAGTATAGCAAAGTTCGCCTAACGAGATTCGCATTAGTACGTATTCGTACTAACTTAAATTCCCAATTTCCAATATTCAATGAAATTTCAAACATCGAAAAGTGGCCGACCCGCAAAGCGGGTCGGCTTTTTAATATTTCTCCTAATTTCATTGAAAATTAGAAATTGAAAATTTCTTTTTAAAATTAAATTCCCATAATTTTAAAAAGGGCTATCCCCGCCGCCACCCCCACGTTGAGCGATTCTTTTTTCCCATACATCGGAATTTCGGCCACAGTATCGCATTCTTTTAAAATTTCCGGGGAAAGCCCTTCTACCTCGTTTCCAAGAATAAAAGCGATTTTCTTTCCCCTTTTAACTTTTTTGTAGTCAATAGAATCCGGCGATTGTTCCACCGCGATAAGCCGGAATTTTTCTTTTTTAAGTTTTTCCAAAACAGAAAAAATGTCCGTTGTTTTTTCAAACGGTACGTTTTTCTCCGCCCCAAGAGCTGTTTTAGCCAGATCTTTCCGCGTCCGCCCGAAACGATCATGAGGAGAAGGGGTATAGCCGGTAAGATAAATTTTACCGACTCCCGAGCAATCCGCCGTCCGCCAGATAGAACCGACATTATGAATGCTCCGGATATCGTGAAGAATAATTGCCGTATTCATTGTTATCTAACCTTTTTCACCGCGTAAACCGTATCCGCTAGAATGCTCTCGCCATCCCTTCCCCAGATTCCCCAGACTAAAGCTCTCATTCCCTCCTTAAAGTCGGCTGTCCGGGCATTCCTCCCGTTTACCATTACCCTAGCTCCTTCCTTCACCCTGACTTCAACCCCCTTTTTATTCTCTGAAAGATTTAGAGTAAAAACCTCGCCTGCTTCTCTCACTTTTGATACAACTCCGCTTCCATGGGCATCTTCTGCTTTAAAAGACTCGTTTTTAATTATTCTGGCGGAAACATGCCAAGGCGCGGTGGTGGAAGCGGAGCCGTTTACGGTCAAAATATCTCCCCTCACAAACTCTTCAAGACCCCCCTCTTTGCCGTCTTTCCGGAGAATTTTCGCTTGGCTTCCATCTACAGTCCATTCCCCTCCCCATCCGTCCATCCTGAAGCTATCTCCGGAAACAGAAGAAAGAACGCCGTCAAATTTAATTTTTCCCGACCGTTCAATCATTATGTAAAACGCCCTTTCCCCGCCCTTCTCGCCAGAAATTTCTTCCGCCAAAACGGGAGTTATGCCAAATAACCCAAAAAAGACCGCAAAACCCGCAAAACAAGAGAATACTTTTTTCATTGTGTTTTATTTTTAAAAATTACCCGTTTAATGTCATTCCCGCCCCCGTCTGAGCGAGGGTAAACTCCGGCGGGAATCTAGAGTATTACCACATAATCTGGATTCCCGCCTTCGCGGGAATGACAACAATTATAGTAATTACTTGTTACAAGGAATACGCCAAAGATATCAAGATTGTTTCGGCAAATACTGCTTTCCCAGACAAAAATCTTCTTTAGATAACACCAAAATCCATTTTTTGTCTATTTTTTTGCCTTCTTTTCCATGCCATCTTTCCATAAATTCTTTCTTGGAAATTTTAAAATTTCGGCCATTCCAAGGATCATTCAATATCACATTTCCTTTTTCAATCCCCGCCACGACCGAATAATGACCGGCATCCTCCGACGGCTCGGTAAAATGGACTATGACCGGCAATTTTTCTTTCAAAAATCTTTCAACCTCCTCCAAAGAGGAATCATTGTTGGCATAACAATAAAATCCCTCCTTAACGGAAGTTTCTATCATGTTTTTGTGATGCGTGCCGTCTTTTTCGCTCGTATGAAGCTCGCGCGCCAAAGGCAACTCCCCCTTGAATTTTCCCAAGAAATCCATAGCCATTTGCAAAGACACCGGCCCGCAAGTATAGCCCGTATCCTGCTTGAAAAAAGGAATCTTCAATTTCATAAAATGTATTTTAACATGAATATATCACAAATCTACAAAAAATAACCCGAAAATCATTAGACTTATTTTAAACGGTCGTTTAAAATAAGTCTAATGATTTTTGAGCTTTGTTCGGCTTTTAAGACAAAATACGAGATAACCCCCAGCTGCAAAAATGGAGAGAGGCCGATGCCAAGAATAGGGATTATAGGCATAAGATTGTTGTAAGCCCACCTATTAGTACCAAGAGCGTAAAGTTCAATTAAAGTTGCTATGATAAGCCCAGTGACGATAATGAGCCATTCCCTTTTCTTTAAAAAGGAAAAATAAAGAAAAGGGATGGCCATTAAAGAAACCATTACGGCATCCCAAAAGGAAGCCCGAACCAGAATAAATTCGGTAATCTCCCCTCCCCTGTAATTTGAATACAAAAAGGAATGAAGATTTTCCCAAATTAAATTCAGCAAAAACGCTAAAACAAAAACAAAGATGACTTTTCTCATTGTATTAAGAACTTACGCTTTTAATTAAAAACCACTTTCCCCGTCTGTCATTCCCGCGACTTGTGGTGAACTCCATTGAACCAATGCGGGAATCCAGTTTCTTAAGTTCAAATGTCAAAAATCCTCCGTCTGGATTACCAGACACCTCCTTTAAGAAAGGAGGATTTAGTCTCCCTTTCTTAAAGGGTGAGAAGCGAATACTTGGAGCCCGCCCGTACCGAACCGTCCGAAACGGACGGTTCGGGCGGGCTTCGCAAGACCTTGAGCATTCTGACTACAGAATGCGAAAGGTGTACAGTTCCCGTAGGGAATGACACCAAATGCGTCAATCACATGCATTTCTTCATTAGACCTTTTACACGCTACAACCGCCCCCGCCTTGAGGCTTTGGAATATTTCCTTCCTGAACGCTCTTGTACCCGCTCGCGCTTGAATATTTGGCTCCGAGAATTTCCCTCGGATTAGCGTTTCTCCATTCTACCCCTTGATTTTTGAGATAACCAGCGATAGTCAGGTATGTTCCGGGAAACCAGTAAGAATTAACAGCTAGAGCAACTTTATACATCTCTTCTTCCCCAACTCCCTGGCTTGCCATAAGCTCCAAGAGTCCGAGCATTGCCATTCCGTGATTGCAATCGGGAAAATGAGTGGAATTGTTACAACAAGGACGATAAATACTTCTGGAAACTTTATCAACCAGCGCTTCTTGCTCCAAGGTTAGGTTGAAAAATTTATGCCGGCTGTAATGATCCATCGCATTTCCTTCCGCCAATGTCCATCCGCCCGTGGAAGCGAAGTTTCCGGCTCCTCCGTAAGCGGGGTTCATCATTTCCCCTTTTTCCAAAACAGGACTTTTGTGAGCCAAGCCCAAGGCCCACAAAAGATTTAGGATGTAGGAAGCGTTTTCCGGAGTGATTTTTAATTTCCCGTTATTCTCTTCCAAAAGAAGTTTTTTGTATTCATCGCCCCACTCTCCGCGGGATTCATAAAGGGATCGGAATTTTTCCGCGTCAATCGCTCCGGCGCTTGCCAGTTTCACCCCCAAATCCCCCCAAACAACCGGCAAGACAACCCCCTCCTTTGGAATAACCGCTTCTTCGTTTGCCGTTTCCTCAACCTCCAAAGAAGGATTTCCTCCGGCAATAGGAGGATTTATTTTTTCTTTAGGACCGGAATTAAGAAACACCGCTCCGGCTATAATAATTCCGGAAACAAGTATCGCCGTCGGAACCGTCAGAATGTTATTTTCATTATTTGATTTGCTCATTTTAGACAAAGAAGATTAAAACTCCGATAATAATCATGGCGATTCCGGCAAAAAGCCGGACGCCCCCGAGATTTTCTTTTTTCCATTTTCCCACCTTCTCCAAAAGAAACTTGTCCGCCGAAATATAGAGAACGGCTAAAAGAGGAGTAGCAAGAATAATGTTATAAAGAAGAAGATAGCCGAATCCTCTGAAGTAAGTTACTTCGTCGCGGAGAAGCCCGATAACCATAAGATAAGGACCGCCCATGCAGGGGAACTGGCAGATGCCTACAAGAGCCCCGAGGCCGAATGCCGCCGGAAGAGAGGCTTTTTCCATAAGTTTTCCCATAGAGCCGTGGACGAAAGAAGGCACTTTGAGTTTGATGGGGAAATTCGGGAAAAATCTATTGAGAAGGTTGAGAAGGCCGAAAATAATGAGGAGAGAAGCGCCGAGTTTCCCCATAAAATGCGGAGTGTTGAAAATATGAAGAATTTTAAGAAGGCCGAGACCGATAAGAAGATAGGCGAGGAAAATTCCCAAAATATATACTCCTCCGATTTGGAGAATTTTTTTCCGGCTCATCTGCATCCCAAAAAGAAAAGCGATTGTGATAAGAAGAATTGAGAAAGAACAGGGATGAACGCTGTCAAGAAGAGCGGAGAAAAATACAAGGGGAAAAAGCCATGCTCCTTTGTCAGACAAACCCCAGATTATTCCTGACATCCCCGAGCTATTTTTGAGAATAATAATTCCAAGAATGGCTATGCCAATAACAGACAATATAATTGCAAGTTTTTTCATAGAATTAAGGGGTGACTAAAGCTTTAATTTCAAGCTCCACGACCCCTCCAGACTCGTCTTCAAGATAAACGAAGCGGTCAATGGGGCCTACTCCAGCCGGCCCGTGGGCGTTCGGATCATAGACGACTTTTATATCAACCGACTGGCCAGCTTTGATTATTTCGTTGGCCGGAGGAACATAACCCATACCAGGCATTCCGAAAGGACCCTTTTCTCCCCTCGCGCCAAAAACGTACGCCTTGGTGCACATGCACGAAGTAGTCACTTTTTTAAGATTGATATCTTTATCCGCGGAATTGACAACCCTGAAGATTTTTTCCACATCGCCGTTTTTCATTGAGATAGTTCCAAAATCGTAAATTTTTTCAGAAGAAACAAAAGGGCTTGCCAGAGCACTGCCCCCCCCAAGATTTTCCTTTTGATAAGGCTTGGAGAAGAACATCAGTCCGAAGATGGCAACGATTACGACAATAACGCTTAAAACAAATTTTTTATCCATTTTTTACAAGACTATTTCTCATAATGCCAAAATACCTTTTCGACAAAAGGTATTTTCGCGAAAAAACAGAGGTTTTTCGCTGATATTGCTCAAAAAGAGGGGCTGTTCTCCAGAAGAGAAAGCCAGCTGGCAGTCTTCAAACGGCTGAACTTCAAAACCAGCCTCCTCCGCTTCGCCCGCCAAAATTTAACGGGAGGAGAGAGAAAATTTTTATAAAAAACAAGGGCGGATGATACCGAAAAAATCAAAGAAAATAATATCAATGAAAGCAAATATGCCCAAGAGCCGGGCAAAACGCTTGAAAAAGTTTTGAAAGCGTACGTGTGATGAAGGGCAAAATCAAATACATTTAAAGGACAGTCCATCCCCCCTAAAGTTTTGGCGACGCACCCTTTATTCTCATCAAGCATGTCATGCCCAAAAAACGCAAAGCCGAAAACGCCCAAGCTCATGAAACTTATGATAAGAATAGAGGCTACAAGATACTTCATTAGTTTTGAAAATCAACTTGAAAATAATACATTCCCATTCCGCACGTCCCTGTCAAAGTTCCTTTTTGCGGGATTCCCAAGTCAATATCGGTGGCGCCCGATTGCGGAAGAATTTTGCTGATTCCCATGCTCGGGATGCGAAGGGCTAGAGAACAGTCAAAAGTTCCGTTCGTATTAAAACGGAGGGTTGTGGGTATCCCGGCTTTAGCAACGCTTTTCCTCGGCTGATATCCCCCGCGGGCCTGAATTTCAACAATTTGTTTCCCATCCTCCATGCTCACGTTTTTCCCAGCCGGAAAAACAGCCCCTCCCCCTTCGGAAGGTTTATTGGAAAGCCAGATAGCTCCCCCGATCAAGGCGATAGCTATTAAAATTGAGATAAGGGTTGATTTCATGAATTTAATATACTAACCAACTAATGATGTGAACTATACTAATCTCTACTAATAAAATCCCTCCCCTCGAAGACTCGGGACTCCCTTTAAAAAAGGGAGAATTAAACGCAGTGAATCTTGTCTCAAGTCCTCCTTTCTTAAAGGAGGTGCCGAGTCTGCGAGGCGGAGGATTTATTCGTCGTTATTCGTTGAATTAGTTATATTTGGTATGTTTATCTAAAAAGTAAATATAGGTTCTATCCATCCCGCCACAACCAAACTGTTAATGACATTAAGAAGAGCGAACATAATTACTATAAGCCCGACAGTCCTGAAAAAGATTCCCGATTTTCTGCCCTTGCCGATACTTACGGAACTGAAACTTAAAAGAGCCAGAATGGGAAAAGTGCCGAGAGCAAAAACAAGCATTGTAAGCCCCCCCTTTAAAAAGCTTCCCGTTGTTAAAGTAAAAATCTGCATTGACTGAGTGAATCCGCAAGGCAAAAAGAAAGTGGCTATGCCGGCGAGAAGAGGCGTAGCCGTGTGATTCCATTTTGAAATTCCAAGAGCGTGTTTCCCTAAAAATTTCGGCATTACCGGCTGGATTTTTTTCGCCCAGTCAAAAACATCAAGAAGGTTAAGGCCAAGAACAAGCATAACAAGGCCGATAATAAGTCCGAGGACAAAAGTGACCGTTCCGCTTAAGGTAAAAGCCGAACCTATGGCGCCGATTGCTCCTCCTAAAATAAAAAAGGAAACAAGGCGTCCGGCATGAAAAAATATCTGAGGCTTTACGCGGTCCCCCTCTCTGGCAAAAGTGGCCGACATGGAAAGAAGAAGCCCCCCGACTACAGCCATGCAGGAAGAAAGAGAAGCAATAAGGCCGACCGCAAAAGCCGTGCCGTAAGAAACCTCTCCCGCGCCGATAAAATCCACCAGGCCTATTTTTTGGAGAAAAATAAACAAGGTAGCAAAAGCCAAAGCAAGAGGGATGGCAATTTTAAAATCGCTGTAATTTTTTGATTTTGCCTGTTTTTCCTCCGACAAGCTGTATCCATGCTTTTCTAAAACCTTTGAGAGATTTTCCGCAACTTCTCCGTCGGTTTTCTCTCCAAAATTTCCTTTGACTTCCACAGAATGGGTTTTGAGATTGGATTTCACGTATTCCACTCCGGAAACATCCCTGATTTCGCTTTCAGTCAGAAGAACGCAGGAATGGCAGTGCATTCCGCTGATGTGGAATATGTATTTTTTTGAAGATGAATTCTGCATGTTTTACAATTTTAAAATCCGAAATCCGAAGCACGAAATTCGAAACAAATCCCAAAAATTCAAATATCTAAAATTCAAAAACAGAACTGTCTTTGTTTAGAATTTTGAATTTGACCCCTTTTTCTTCGTTTGTTTCGAATTTCGGATTTCGTGCTTCGGATTTCCGGCTGAAAGCGAAAAAATTATAATTTTTTCGCTTTCAGCCGAAGCGAATTCCCCACCACGCTTACGCTTGAAAATGCCATAGCGAGTCCCGCGAAAATCGGATTAAGAAGAATTCCGAAAATCGGATAAAAAAGCCCTCCGGCAAGCGGGATGCCGACCACATTATAGGCAAATGCCCAGAAGAGGTTTTGTTTGATCCCGCGCATTGTCATTTTGGAAAGACTTACCGCTTTCACCAGTTTTGAAATATCCCCGTGAAGCAAAGTGATTCCCGCCGATTCAATGGCTACGTCAGTTCCTGTAGCCATAGCAATACCGACATCTGCCTGAGCCAAAGCGGGAGCATCGTTTACCCCATCCCCAGCCATAGCAACCACGCTTCCATTATTTTGCAATTTTTTGATTACTTCAAGCTTCTCGTCCGGCAAGACTTCAGCCACAACTTCATCAATCTCCACTTCCCTCCCGATATATTCCGCCGTGTTTTTATTGTCTCCGGTGAGCATCACCACTTTTATCCCAAGCTTATGAAGCTTTTCTATCGCTTCCCTTGCCTCCGGCTTCACCTTGTCCGCCACCATTACAACTCCCGCTATCTTCTCTTTAACAGCTAAAATTACAGGCGTTTTCCCTTCCAAAGTTTCTTTCTCCAAGAAATTCCTGTCAAAAGGTATTTTAAGATCATCAATCAATTTCTGGCTTCCGGCATAATACAAAACTCCTTCCACGACCCCCTTAATGCCCTTGCCTTTTATGGATTGAAAATCCGATACTGGAAAAAAAGAAATTTGTTTTTCATTCGCGCAAGAAACAATCGCGTGGGCGATAGGATGCTCCGATTTTTTTTCAAGAGAGGCGAGAATCCCGACTATTTCATCGTCGCTTTTATTGGAAAAATTCTTAATGGAAACAAGTTCGGGTTTTCCTTTGGTGATTGTCCCTGTTTTATCCATCACGATCGTATCAACCTTGTGAAAATTTTGAAGAGTGGCCGCGTCTTTAATGAGAATTCCCTCCCGAGCGCCCTTTCCTACTCCGACAATAATAGCCGTGGGTGTGGCAAGCCCCAAAGCGCACGGACAAGCAATAACTAAAATTCCCACGAAAGATAGCAGGCCGTAAGAAAGAGCCTGAGAAAAGCCCAGATACGGAGTTCCGACCAAAAGCCAAAAACCCAAAGAAAGAGCAGAGAGGATAAGGACAATAGGCACAAAAACACTGGAAATTTTATCGGCTAAAGCTTGAATGGGAGCTTTGCTTCCCTGCGCTTCTTCAACCATTTTTACTATGCGGGCAAGCATTGTTTCCGATCCCACTTTTGTCGCTTTAAAAACAAATGAACCCGCGGTATTTATTGTTCCGCCTACCACCCTATCGCCCGCCTTTTTTTCCGCAGGCATAGGTTCGCCGGTAACCATTGATTCGTCAACATAAGATGAGCCTTCGGAAACAACCCCATCCACCGGAATTTTGCTCCCCGGCTTAACTAAAATCAAATCTCCATGCAAAACATTTTCAATCGGAATTTCTTCTTCCTTTCCCTCGCGCATAACAATAGCCGTCTTGGCCTGAAGATTGAGGAGTTTTTCAATCGCGTCCCCCGTCCGGATTTTTGACCTTGCTTCAAGATATTTTCCGAGCGTAATAAAAGCCACCACGACAATAGTCACGTCAAAATATGTCTGGCTGACATCAATAAACCTCGCGAGTGACTCCGCAAAAAGAACCGCGATTAGGCTGTAAAAATACGCCACGGAGGTGCCGATGCCAATGAGCGTATCCATATTGGCTTTGCCGAAGCGGATAAAGCGGTAAACCCCCAAAAGATAAGGCTTGCCCACAAAAAACAAGGCGTAAGTGGCAATCACTGGAAACAAAATGCGGATAAGCGATTGCCACCCTTCCGGCATTTCCGGAAAGAGGCCGATTTTCTCAAGAATGTCGTAACCCATCGCCAGAATAACGAGAATTGTCCATGGCATAATTGAAACGACTTTCCTTTTCATGGAGGCGAGTAGGGCCAGCTTCTCCGCCTTTCCCTCGTTTAATCCCAGATGCTCCGAATGATCCATTCCCCCCATATCCATTCCCGGATAATGCGCGTGGCCGGAAACCGCCGAGGCCTCTCCTTTTAAGCGGAGAGAGTACCCCAGAGGCTCAATTTTCTTTGAAAGGGATTCCGGATTAGTCTTCTCCCCGTCAAAAGATACTTTGGCCGTTTCTGTCGCGTAATTTACTTCAACGGAAGAAACTCCCTCGGTTTTTTTGAGAGTTTTTTCAATAATGCCGGCGCACGAAGCGCAGTGCATGCCTTTGACCTTGTATGTATTTTGAGTAGCCATAAATATTCTCTTCTGTCATTTCCGCGACTTGTGGTGAACTCGTTGAACCAAGGCGGAAATCCAGAGATTTAAATCCAAAGCACGAAATTCGAAATCCGAAACAAATTCTAAATTCAAATATAAAAAATTCGAAACGAGGACTGTCTTTGTTTACCCCATACAAGAAGTTAACATTGTATATAAAGTTACTAAAGAAGATATGAGTGTCCTTATCTCTTTTAGTTACAGAATATTAAAAGATAACTTCTATACGGGGTTTAGAATTTTTAATTTTCTTAATTTTCGGGGTTTGTTTCGGATTTCGTGCTTCGGATTTCGGATTTAAAAAATCCTATTTTCTTTTTAATCTATACACCTTCAATATCTCCCCCACCGCCTTTCCCTCCTCTCCTTTCTTTACCTGATCAATAACGCATGTCCCAAGATGGCTCTCCATAAGCGCGTCTTCCACGCCCGAAAGAGCCTGCTTTACGGCGGAAGTCTGAGTAATAACGTCAATGCAGTAAGCGTCCTTTTGGAGAAGGTCATGAAGCCCTCGGATTTGGCCCTCAATAATTTTGAGACGGCGTAAAAGTTTTTGCTTCACTTCATTCATCCAGACAGTATATACCCCCTAGGGGTATCAAGTCAACCCCGTAGTGAAATTTTGCTTTAGTTTTTGTTTGCAATATTGGATTTTACTCTGAAATTGGAGTCTTCTCTAAAAATTGCCGTCTTTTGGAAATTTATCTAAAAACTGGCAAACAAAGCAAAATTCTACTACGGGGTCAAGCGAATAAAAACCGCGAATTTTTCTTACGATATATCGTAAGAAAAATCCGCGGTTTTTGTCCGCTTTCTTGTATTTTATTTATTAAGCTCCTCCTCCGCCCTTTGAGCCAACTCAACCAAAACGGCTATTTCTTTGGAGCTTAACTCCCTTGGCTTGGTATCCTTCACGCAAAAAACCCCCATAGGAAGCCCGCTTTTGTAGTCAAAGAGAGCCACGCCGGCATAAAACCTCACGTAGGGATAGCCTTTTACCGAAGGGTTATCTCTAAACCTCTCGTCTTTCAACGTATCCTCAACAATAAAAACGCTTTTGGCCAAAAGGGCGTGCCCGCAAAAAGACACGCTCCTCTTTCCTTCTTTTTCTTTTATCCCCTGACCGGACTTGTACCACTCCCTGTCTTTATCCAAAATTGACAGAGTTGATATGGAGACATGGAGTTTTTCCACTGCTTCTTTAGTCAGCGCGTCAAACCTCTCCTCCGGCTTCGTGCCCAAAATAGCCAGCCGATGCAGAGCCTCCAATCTCGCTTTTTCGTTTGTTGGTATGGGCGCGGAAATCATATTTAATCCTCTATACCTAGATAATTCTTGGCAAAAACAACAGCGTCAACGCCATTGTCTTTAGAAATAAGAAAAAGCACATTGCTACCAACGCAATCCAAAAGATAAAAATTATTATCGCTTCCCTCCGCGATTACAACTTCTTTCCCCTGCGGAGACTCAAGGTGCCGAAGGTTTTTTATGGTTATTCCGGTTTCTCTTTCAAAAGCCTGTTCCCACCTATGAACAGTATCAAATGTCCCGTCAAACCAATTTTTTCCCGAATCCTCAATTTTTTCCATATTTCATTAATTTACCTTTTAATTCCCACTCTTGATAATTACATCAAACGCCAAAACCTGCTCAAAAGTTTTGCCAAAAAAATCAGTTTTAACAAAATCTTAAAACCTTTAGAGGTTAAAAAATCGCTGGAATAAGTTACTTTTTCAATATGGGAAGATAAAGAATTATATGTGTATGGCGTTTATAAAACTCTACAGGTAATCTTGTTATGTCCGAGGTAAATTTTTTGGCTAAATCGTCAAAAGTCGGGGCAATTTTTTTAACCACCTCATTAAAAGGGCCCTTTAGTTCTGTAAAAACATACCATCCTCCTGCAATTATTTTTTCTGGTAATTTGTACCGCTTGATTTGATCTTCAGTTTCTACTTCAGCACAAGCGCAGTATTCTTGAGTTTTTGCATCATAGGTAGCGTAAAATTTATTCCCCTTTAGAGGTACTATCTTTTCTAAACGCGCAAACGCATCAGAATGGCTAGGGTGACCAAAAGAATTAGTATAAACAACCTTTATGGGTTCTAAATATATTTCTTTCTCCACGCCAAAATTATACCAAACCAGACCCAAAAAGTCCTTCTCTGGTTTGAATCTTAAAAATGGCTTTGTTCCGCCATATTGGGGAGGCATGCGGGGGTTGCACCCGCGACGACAGATCCACAATCTGTAATGTTACTGCTACACCAATGCCTCCATAAGCTTCCCGTCTTCTACTTTATCATGGTGAATTAAAAAATGACAGTTTAAGCATAGCCATATTAGATTTTTGAGATTATTATTTTTTCTATTTCTGTCCAAATGATGAGCTGCTAAAATTCTTTTATCGGCATTACCGCAACGAATACATATTTGTTTTATTTTCCCTCCCATTAAAATTTCTCTGTACATACTGCCGCCATTAATCCAATTTGCGTGTTTATCTCCGGAAAAATAAGAATTTCTCCATTTAGGTGGTTTAACCCAAATCTGTGGATAAATGCTATTTAACACCTATTATATAAATGTGGATTTTGGAGAGAAACAAGAGCCATCATGATGGCTCCTTCAATATAAGACTGGCGCGTAACTTTTCCAGTAGCGGGAAAGAGTTTCTTTGACCGCTTTTATTTTTGCCTCATTTTTGGTACCAACATTTATTTTCATATCACTAATATTATCACGACAAAAAAAGAAAAAACCGGTCGCCAACAAAATTTAAAATTAATCTTTTACCAGCTATAGC
>CAYGHQ010000027.1:0-13111 GCA_964349845.1 uncultured Candidatus Saccharibacteria bacterium | reverse complement strand
GAAAAAAATAGTGTTTTTGATCTACAAAAGTAGAAATTTTATATATGGATTAAACATTTGATTTATGCGAACTTGAATATATCTACAAAAGTAGAAATTTTATATATGGATTAAACCTCTGATATCCCTTACAGCCGGTTAATCTACAAAAGTAGAAATTTTATATATGGATTAAACGTGGTTAAGAAGTGGCGAGATACCCTATCTACAAAAGTAGAAATTTTATATATGGATTAAACACACCCAACAGGGTCAATCTGCAAGATCTACAAAAGTAGAAATTTTATATATGGATTAAACGAACAGGTACACAGGCGTGGGAAGATCTACAAAAGTAGAAATTTTATATATGGATTAAACAGCAACCAACCCTTGGACGCCAAATAATCTACAAAAGTAGAAATTTTATATATGGATTAAACCTTCAATGGATTAAGGACCGGCTAATCTACAAAAGTAGAAATTTTATATATGGATTAAACGTAAAAATAATAACCGATCCACTCATCTACAAAAGTAGAAATTTTATATATGGATTAAACTGTTCACAATACCGAACGGGTAGCGATCTACAAAAGTAGAAATTTTATATATGGATTAAACCGATACAAGAGGCACGATGTTTTTTATCTACAAAAGTAGAAATTTTATATATGGATTAAACTTTGCCTCTTTTACGATTTGCTTCGATCTACAAAAGTAGAAATTTTATATATGGATTAAACTCCACAAATGGCTATGTTGAGCCATAAAGATACAAACAACTGAATTAAACAGTTGCGACTTTTGGCTCAACATGGCCGTCCCCTGCCCTATAAAAAAATTAAGACTGGGGTTTTTAATCTATACATTGAACTTACACCTTTGTACTTTATTTATTTTTCAACGAGCATTAAGTGAAAACCACAACCTCTTTTTCCTCATTTTTGGCGTATCCAAATCTTGCAACTTTTTTCTTGCATCCCTCGCATACGGAAAAAATCAATATACTATCGCTGTTCTCAAATGATTTCTGATAGTGTAATTCTATCTCTTTCAAAATATTATGCAATACCCTGTCGCTATTATGTATTTCATAGACAGAATATTGAATTTTCCGCCCAAATTTTTTCAGGAACTTGGAAAATCTCGCTCTAGTCTTATCATTTGAAAAATCATAAGAAATTACTAGCATAATTTTATTTCGTTATCTTAAATTCCGGAAATTTATATTTTTTATCGTCCATAAAATATCTATAAAATCCCTGAACAAAGAGATAAATATTCTCTTTTCTTTCCATTATCGCGTTCATAAAAATCTCCGAATATTTCTGGCTGTTTTTGTAGCTTAATTCGTATTTTCCATCCGCTATTTCAAAATCTTTTTTATCAATCTGTTTCAAGTTAAAAGATTTCCTTATTTGTCTGTCAATCAAACATCGGAACGGCTCTACAAGATCACAGCTTAAAGACTTTCTTTGAAAGAAGAGTTTGTGATAAACGCCTTTGTAAGTGTCAAATCCGTAAAGATTTAAAAGCGAATCAATGAAATTGAAAAGAATGGTATAACCAATATCCATCAAAAAGTTGGGAATATCCTGCCTAGTTCTCGGCGTTCTTCTCATCCAATCCAATTCTTTAAAATACTCCTTGAAAAATATTCTTGACCCGTTCCCTTCTATTCCCAACAACTCCTCGCTATTCTTAGCTTTTTCCGCGGATTTCAAAAGTTTGTTTATTTTTATTAAAGCGCTTTTTTCTGTTTTTCCATTTTCTTCCAAAAGCCTTATTTGATTTCCTATTTTCCCAGCCACTAGCATTTTAGATATTAAAAATTCCTTGTTTGGCAAAAGGCCATATTGCGCAGACCGCAAAAGATAGTTTCCGTCCGCCACCGCCCCCACTGACGCGTAAGAGTTAAAATTGTTTTTCAGAAAGAAAATAGAAACCCCTAGCCTTCCCGCCTCTCTCAATATGCCCGTCGTAATAGTCATATCCCCAAGAATAAAAACGGCGAAAACTTTGTGGCAAGAAGCGCGATTTACCACTCCGTCGTTTTTCATAAAAACGATATTGTCATTCTCAAATTTTATTTTATTAAAAACTCCGTGCTCGGCCTTGATAAATAAAATTTGTTTTTCTTTAAAATCGGGTAATGTAAGCATATTTTTACCAAGCCAGCGCGCCATAAATGCTTTCCTCGCATTTAGGGCAGGAATGGCTTTTGTCCGCGAGCGGATTATAGTTTTTAATTTTTTCCAATGTTTCCATAAATTTTTGTTTATCTTTCGCTGTAGGAATTTTTATCTCATATTTTTTGTTGTCTTCCATTGAATACAAAAACATCTTTTTAATTTCATATCCCATTTCTTTGAGGCAAAAATATTGACCATAAAGCTGAAAAATATAACCGTCCCATATCTTTTTTATTTTTGTTTTTCTTTCTATCAGATGTTTTTTCGCACTATCATAAATATCAATTTTTCCGGCAATTCCGAACTCGTCGGAAAATACAGGCAAAGCCAGCAAGAATTTCTTCTCCGACGAATAAGTCCCTTTTTCAATACTTTCGTGATTAAGCCGTCCGGCCACCTGAAAAGCGCTGTGATATGTTTTATCGCTGAAATTTTCATAAATGCTGTGCAGATAAATTGACCGCGGACAATACAGGAAATCATTTATTTTTGAAATTTGAATGTAGGATTCCATTGTGTTGTTCCCATTCCCCCTGCCAGAGGGGCAATTAAAGGGGGTGGGAGAAAGAATAAACTTATAGCCCAAATAAAAACGGCCTATTTCAGGCCGTTTTTATCCTACCATATGTTTGATTTAGTTTCAAATATATTGTTTATTACTTATATATGCTGTGCAAACCGATATCAGAAAAAATAACTAGAACCAGTTTCAATAAAAACCGCTAAAAATATGGGTAAAACCAAATGATTATTTTTACGGAAAAATTCTCTGAAGAATTTTTCCGCCGCTCGGCTACCCAAAACCTTAAATTTCTGCTGCGGATTGCATATTTTTCCTCATGAGAGCTCGCTATCCTTCGGAAAAATCTGCAATCCTCGCTACGAAATTTAAGGTTTTGGCTAAGCCATTTTTATTGAAACTGGTTCTAGAGTTTTTGTCGCAAAAAAGAATTTTACGCGATATTTGTAATCAACCCAGAATGCCCAAAGTTCTTTTTCCTTGCCGTGGAGTTTATGCATCCTTAAACGCGCGTCAAAAGGATCAACCTTAAACAAACGCTCTTTTCTTGCGGCTTCATCAATAACCCGTTTTGGCAAACGAGATAAGTTCTTTAAAAATCTTCGGGAATATTCAATCTTTTCTATTTTTGGCATATTTCCGCAAGGCGTTTTTAAGCGAAACAGCCCGGATAGTTTTTCCAGTTTTATATTCCGCAAAACTCTCACGAGCAAGTTTGTCCAGTTCCAACGCTTCCTTGCCAGCCAAACAATATGTAGGGATAGTTTGTCTAACGAGACGTTCATATTCGGAAATCGGCAAAACTACCACCCCTCCGGTTTTTTGGATTTTTGATTTTTGCACAGTAATTGAAGACATAATATTAAATTATCACGTTTTCTCATCTATTACAACGCCCGCGCAAGCTATTTTATTCCATTTTCCGATGCCCACATTTTATAATGTAAGCATCCCAGTTACATACAGCTTCATCCCAGTCTTTATTAGTAATCAATTTCATTGGATCGTCAGGATTTTTTCTAATTCGACACAGTTGCATAAAACCTTTCCGCGCTATGTTGTAGGCACCATTTGCATCCCCATTAGTAATCAAAGATAGTTTTCCGTTTCCTTCTGACTTTCTAGAATCAAACAAGCACGACGGACATTGTATATAATCAGCATCACCCCCCTCCTTTTCTCGATCATAATTTCTGATCTGCATTATTAGATTAAAATAGAAAATAATGTTTTGAAAAAGCTCAGCAGCCAATTCTTTTTTTCTATCAACGAGCTGTTTATTAATATTAGTCAGTTGAATTCTATTTTGTTCAAACAAATCCTTCAATTTGCTTGTAATTGAAACCTTTGTGCCATCCTTAAACTCAATCATTTTATTTTGGTTATCATTCCATTGCATTCTTGACACACTAGAAAAAACTTTATCAATTCCGCCATATGTTTCTTTTTTGCCATTATCTTTGTATTCTTGTTCCCACTCATACTCAAAACAGAAACGGTCGTTTCCTTTATCAAATGCAATTTGAATCTTCATGGATTCTAAAAGACCTATTATTTTTTCCTTTGAATATGAGTTTTTGACATATAACCGTTTTCTCCAACCACACAGAGAATGAGGACAAATTTTTGATGTATAGCTGGCTGGAACATAAATTACTGTACCAATCTGTTTATTTTTTTCCATTTCTTCAACGGAATCAATGATAGGTGTAAATTGATAGGCATTTCTAAAGTTGCCACAATTTTTATCAACTAAGTAGCCCAGTTTTTTGACTAATTTGTTTTCAAACCCCTGATACACTTGTCTTTCTCGGAAAAACCTTGTTCTTTTAAAACTTCCACCCAAATCCTCAAGCACGTTTAAAGTCGCAACTCCTCTATCAATACCAGCAAATGTTTCTTCAGAAATCCAATGCAATACATTCCCCAAATATCCGGCCTTAAGGTCTTTAATAGGTGTTATCTTTTGCCAGTTTTTTTGCTCCCAATCCCGCTGTCCCTCGCGATTAACGAGCAATTGAAAATAATCAACGGGTTCTTTTTTACCATTTTCCAGCTTTCTCTCACCAACCTTATTTAAGCTGGCACATTTTTCATCTTCAATCTCACCTCGCTCATTTAAAATGCAATAATAAATTAGATTATTCTCACCTCTGTCCATACCCAAAATTTTTACAGGGACTTTGGTGAGTAATTCTCCATTTACTATTTTGTTAAAAGTAAACAGATCTGTTTGTTTCCCAAAATTCAACCTAGTTTTTAGATGTAAAGTTAAGGTGTCCTTTGCAAAACGGCGATGTTGTATAACTTTCTTTTCCTTATTGCCATCTCTTTCATCAAAAAAAGTAACATCCTTTTTGTTCTTTTGATAAATTCTCAATTTTACATTATCCGTCTTTGGCTTAAATCTTATTTCTGCCTTTCCGTCAAGTTCATAAATGGACTTGTTAGGGTTTTTACTTTTAATGTTGGATATATTTTCATCACTAAAAAGTTCTAGGAAATATCTGGTAAAAAGATGCATTGCAGAAGGACTGCCATCCTTTGTATACGGATTTTTGTTACTCGATTTCTTTTCAAAATCATAAAAATCTTTATTATGGATTCTGAATAAGAATAATTCTCCACTTATGACTTTCTCATGGATATACTTTTTGCTAACTTTATTTGGCTTAATCCAGTAAGCTTGTCTTTGTATATGTGCCACAAAATCATCTCGATCTTTATATTCCTCTGGTTTTTTAAATTCCAGGTTAAAACGCCGCCAGTCTTCTCTTTTTCCTAAGCAAGTAATGTAATACTCAATGAGTTTCCTCATTTTATCCTTAGAAAATCTACGATCCCATGCTTTATCCTCTTGTCGGGTCGTCTTAAAATCATCGTATTCTTTTTTAAGCTGAAAGTAATATTCAAGCTTTTTTATATCTCCATCCAAAAACTCATCGGCTAATTCGCGTTTCTTCTTAGCTAATTCATCTGGTGTTTTCTTATCATTTCCTTTACCAAAAGCAACGCCTTCAAACTTCCCTATATCCAATTGCTTATAGTCAATTTTTTCATAAAAATCTTTCCCATCAGTATTGTAGGCCTCCCTAACTTCTTCAACGGATTTACCCAATTTTTTGTGAAATAAATCACCCCTCTTGTTTCCAACGCCTAAATAATACTCGTTTCTATCACGTAGCAAAAAACCGTGATAATCAGGTTCCTTGTTTATATCCCAGCCATCTAAAAGATGATCGTTTCCAAAATGCAACTTAATTTCCCTTGTTGTATTTCGAGATCGCCTTTTTAGGTAACTGCCAAATCTATCAAAGTAGAAAAATGGGACAAAATCGTCTCCAACGAATTCGTCAAATTTTTTATAAAAAATCGTGTCTTTATTGTCTTCACCGATATTTACGTTCTGTTTCTCGTTCAACCAAAAAATCTCGGCTCTTCTTGCAATATCTGAAATAGCTTGTGAATATCCAAGCACTGCAAGGCAAAATTCTCCCTCCTCCTCATCTTTCATTTTTTCATCCCTTTCAACCTTTTCTTCAAACCATTTAAGTTTTTCCTCAAAAGCAGATTTCTTTTTGGTTAAGGCGATTATATTTTCCTTTTTACCTCCTCTGACCATCGTCTCACCCCCTTCAATTAATAATTCAATCTCATGTTTTAAAAGAAATAAAAAATCTTCAAAACCATTTCGATTTTCTACAAGATTTCGGAAAAAATCTTTGTATTCTAGCTTATTATTTTCAAAATGTGTTTTAATAATATCAAAGCTAACAAAATCAAGACTGAATACCCCATTACGAAATACAGCCATAAAACTTTGCGGTTCTTTAAAAACTTTATTCACAAGTCCACTTATTTTGCTCTTAGACAAATATACTTGAGCCAGATTTATACCTTTCTTGTCGTGGTCTAAAAAAAACGCTATCAAATCCTTTGCCTTGGCAACTTTATCTACACTTTTTGCCAGAAAAAACTTTAGTTCGCGAATAATGTCCAGATCACTCTCAATAAATATTTCTTTTCGAAACACTTCGGAGAGGATTTGTTTTTGCAAACGACTGAATATAGGATAATCTTTCTTGTTAAATTTCTTTTTTTTCTGCCCTTTTTGTTTCTGATTTTCTTTGTGTTCGTTTTGTTTTTTCTGTGTATAAAGATTGATAATCTGGTTTAATCCGAGAACATTTGTTTTCCTCTCCTGTTTATGAGTTTTTCCACCTAAGATTTCTGCATATTTATCAATCCCTTCTTGGGTAAGACATTTATTGTAAAAATCTAGATCAAAGATACCAGGCTCTTCATTTTCTTCCATTCTTTGAAGTTTTTGCGAAGCTTCTGAAAAATCAATATCAGAATTTTTATACTTCTCTTCATAAGTCTTTATGTTCTTATAAAAAAGTTCGAAGTTACTTAAAATACGTTGGCCTAATGAACCTTTTTTATTCTTTATTGAATAAAGAAGTTCTCGGTTTTTATGAAAGTCATCCAAATAACCTGCGTTCATTTCAAAAACACTTTTTCCATCAGAGTATACAACTTCGGGATATTCTATTCCTTTATCCTTGTTTTCACTTCGTAATTCATTAACTTTCTGTTGAGTGAATCTATCTTTTAATTTTATTAAACAGTCCTTTGATAATAACGTTTCGTTACCAGCATTTTTAAAAACGTTGCCGATCTCTTTAAGTAATACATCTCTAACGCGAGACAAATTGTTCCTTAGTTCCTTACTGATTTTTTTCTTTTGCTCTTTGCCTAGATCTCCATTTTTACTATTTTTCCTTATTGCTTCTAAAGCACCCACATACTTTTTTAGGTCTTCCCCCCTAAAACCCAAAATCTTTAGTGCATTATCAATCACCTCCCGATGAAAAATGTTTAAATAAAACTTTGCGGTCTTAATACTTTCAGCTGTTTTTACATCTGTCTCAACAATATTATATTTTCTCAAAATACTTAAATTACCATCCTCGATAATCTTTTCTTTACTATCGTCCATTTTAAGAGGCACGAGTCCAAACTGCAGAGTTTTTGAAAACTCATATTTCCCCACAAACTCGTCAAAAACACTAACGCTTTTTTTATTTTCTTTTTCCATAAAAATTTTGTTATGACTTATAAAAATTGTCGCGGACTTTTTATAAATATTTTTCAACACCCCTCCGCCTTCGGCACCTCCCCTCATCTGAGGAGAGGAGGATATAAACAAGCAAAAAGGGACGACAGTGTCGCCCAATAAAATATGCTTACCAAACGGTTAAGCGTTATTGGAACTGTCGCCCCTCTTTGATCTCAAATTTAAAAATTGAAAAACCTAAATTAAAAATTTAAGGAGAAATGGGAGGTGGCATCCAAACGCATACACTTATTGAGCGACTCAATTATTATTACACCCTTCTTTTTTCTTTGCAAATTTTAATTCGTTTGATATCGTTACAAATACTCCAGCGGATTTAAATATGCGCTAAAGCCGGCAATAGGCATAGTATAAGTACCGGCGCAAACTTTGCTTTTCCGAGAGAGAATCTGAACTCCCTGGCTGGCATAAACGGTGAAATGAAGGTGGGGGCCGGTTGAGTAGCCGGTGTCTCCGCTGTAGCCTATCACTTCCCCCGTCTCCACTCTTTGACCATGGCTTGCCTTGATAAGGGAAAGGTGGGCGTATAAAGTGGAAAGCCCGTTGTCGTGTTTTATGAGAATCCATTTTCCGTAAGAAGCTCCCGGACAAACAGTATCCGTGTCGCCCGCTCCCATGACAGTTCCGCCCAAAGCTGATTTTACCCTGGTGCCGATTGACGCTCTGAAATCCACGCCATTGTGCCCCATGCCGTTATAGAGAGCTTTGTGCGCGTTTGCGAAATCGGTATTGCCGAAATACTGGGTGATTTTTATTGAATCAAGGGGCCATTTCAAAACTCCCGATCCGGAAGCCGGAATCGTGGAAGGGTCCAGCTCAAATTTTAACTGCGCTTCAAAATCCAAAAGTTCTTTTTCAAAAGCGTCTTTAAGAGCCATTTTCTGGCTAAGAATGTTTTTGTAATTTGATTCCTTATTTTTAGTGGCCATGAGAAGCCTGTCTTTTTCCCTCTTATTTCCTTCCGCAATCTTTTTTCTATCGGCGAGCTCGGCTTTGAGGGAGATAAGGGATTTTTTCTGTTTTTCGCTTTCTCTCTCCTTCTCTTCAAGGCCGGCTTTCAGCGCTTTTGTTTCGGCGGTATTGGCTCTGACGCTTGCTTGAAAACGATCCAGCGTTTCAATCCTGTCTAAAACCATGGAGAGAGTGTTTTCGCTTAAAAAAATTTCCGGCAAAGACTCGCTGTCCCCCGCGTTCATTTTTTTGATAGCCTGAGCGACAGCCTCGTTGTTTCTCACTATTCTATTTTCTTTTCCCTCTATCTCCAGATTTAATTCGTCTATGCGGAGAGTGGCGGCGGCAATCCGATTTTCCGTCACCTTGATTTCCGTTTCAAATTTTTTCCTTTCAATATCCAGATTTTTTATGGCGTTTTTGAGGCTGTTCGCTTCCTTGCTTACCTGATCTATTTCCGCCTGATATGAGGCGATTTCTTTCTCCAAATCCGCGATGGCCTTATTTCTTTCGTCAATTTTACCCCGGAGGTCGTCTGTTTTTGATGTTTGTCCGGATGCCGGACCTGAAAAAGACAAAAGAACGGCAAAAAAACAAACCGCTATAATACGGAGAAAAATGTTTTTAACGGGTGAGTGTTCGCCCATTACTCTATGATAACATTTCTAAAGCTTTTTGGAGACGGAAAAGCGTGGTCTTCTTTCCCAAAATGCCGGCCAAAACAAAGGGGTCGGGAGACTTGTCTTTTCCAGAAAGAGCAAAACGCATAGGCCAGAGGACATTCCCCTTTCCTTCTTTTTCGGCATAAGGCCAGATAATTTCCTTGACTTTAACATCTATAAAATTTTCTTCCGACAAATCACTGAGAACTTTAACCACAAATTCTAAATGGCTTTTAGTTTTTCCAAAATCTTTTTCCGTTTTCCAAAGCAACGATTCTTTCTTGTACTCCGGATCCTGGAAAAAATAATCAAGCTCTCCCCTCTCCATCATTTCTTTCACATCCCCCCACTTGGAAATCCTGTCAATAACAATTGGTGTAATTTTTTTAATTATTTCCTCATCTATCTCCCACCCCCCTCGCTCGAAGACTCGCTTTCCCCCCTCGGGCAGGGGGGATGGTGATGCCAACCATTTTCGTACTTCTTCAACTTGTCGGTCAAAAGGCATCTTTTTAATATATTCTTTATTCAGCCAATCCAATTTTTCCACATTAAAAATCGCTCCGCCCTTCTGGACTTTTTCAATCCGGAATTTCTCAATGATATCTTTCATTGAAAGGATCTCCTCGTCATTCCCTGGGTTCCAACCCAAAAGAGCCACGAAATTTATTATGGCTTCCGGCAGGTATCCCCTGTCGCGATAATATGTAAGAGATACCGTTTCCCCGTGTTTTCTTTTGGAGAGTTTTGACCTATCAGGGGCTAAAACAAGAGGTAAATGAGCGTAAAAAGGCCGTGTTGCCCCAATTGCCTCTTGGATAAGTATTTGCCGAGGGGTATTGGAGAGGTGTTCTTCCGCTCGAATAACATGCGTAATGCCCATTTCAAAATCATCCACCACAACAGCCAAATGATAAACCGGCTCTTCAATGCTTCTGGCTATAACAAAATCCCCGAGATCGGCTGTGTCCACTTCCACCTCCCCGCGGATAAGGTCGGTAAATTTAACTTTTTTATTTGGATTTTTAAAACGAATGACCTCTTCCCTGTCCCCCGGTTCTTTGGGAGTTTCTTTGGAAATATAAGCAAAACCTTCTTTTATCATTTTCTCCAAATATTTTTTATAGATATCCGTTCGCTCCGACTGTTTGGCAAAAACATCATGTTCAAACCCTAACCACTTCAAATCTTCAATTAGTCCTGTCGTCCATTCTTCTTTGTTTCTTGCTTTGTCGGTATCCTCAATCCGGAGAACAAATTTTCCGCCACTCTGTTTGGCGTAAACATATGAAAAAAGAGCTGTCCGGACTCCCCCAATATGCAGAAATCCAGTCGGGCTTGGGGCAAACCTCGTCACTACCGCTTGTTGTGTATTTTTTGACATAAAAAGTTGTGTCACAATTCTCCCTTTATTAAAGGGAGTGACTGGTACTCCAGCTGAGGGATTTTAAAATCCTCCGTCCATAAGAATGGCCACCCGCCTGCCATCGCCCGGCTCTGGCAGCGGCGGACAGGCCTCCATTAAAAAAGGAGGAATTAAGACAACCAAATAACATAATAAACTATACCATTTATTTTAGATATTAAAAATCGTTGACGTTTAGAAAATGATGTGATAAGATAAAGGAAGTTAGTTTGAACGTTAACAATCAAAAAACCCGCCTACGCAAGTGCGCGCTGGTAAGCAAGGAAAGGAAGTTGGTATGCTGATTACATTATTAAACGCCAAGTTGTTCAGTAAGAGACCCTTTAGGGTTTTAGCAGATTTAGGTGAGCCGGAAATCGTTTTTTTGCCGGTAGACATGACTATTCGAGATATTGTCAATTTTATTCTTACAAAAGGAATGAATAGACCGCCATTTGTTGAGTTACCTGTTTTAGGGTCGCTATTCGCCAGTATTTTTAAAGATTATCCAAGCATCAAAGCTTTCCGACTAGCAAAGCCGGAAGGAGGGACGGAAGCTGATCATATCTTGAACATGCGTTCATACAATATCGTCCAACGAATCCTGAAAATTCAAGAACTGGTTGTTCCGGAAGGGATAAGCCATATCTGCGTAATTGCAGATTCGGCAATGGTGCCGTGGTTGCTTTTGGATTTAGCTTTTTCGTACAATCACGCGATTCCATTTTGGGAAAAGTGTGTCGCGTGGGAAATGGGAGAGAAACTTGGGGTTCGCATGGACACTGTCGCCGAAACTCTAACAGATATTGTTCTGTAAAATGTTCTTTCAAATCGCAAATCGCCGGAGACCGAAGGTCTCCGGCGATTTTTTTATGGATTCGAAAAACTCTCTCCCACCACCCCTTTAATTCCCCTCCTCAGGCAGGCCCGCCTGCCATCGCCCTGCCCGCCTGCCACGACTGCTGTCGGGCATGTCGGGCAGGCTTCAGGCAGTGGCGGGCAGGAGGGGAGGAAGAAAAACTGCTTAACTTTCGTGCGCAAGAGCAATGTCCAAGATTACGCGGGCGATTTTGCGCCCGGCATCCGGTGTGGCGAATTTTTTGGCGGATTCGGACATTTTTTTTCTCAAATCGGGGTTATCCATGAGGCGGTTAATTTCTGCCACCAAGACAGAGTCGCTTAAATTGCTTTCTTCAATTACTGAACATGCTCCGCTTCTGGCGTAAGTCCACGCGTTTTTTCTCTGGTGATCCCCGTTTGAATCCGTGATGGGAATAATTATTGAAGGAACTCCCCATGAGGCAATTTCAAAAATAGCGGATCCTGCCCGGGAAATGATAATATCCGCCGCTCCGGCGGCATACTTCATCGCTTCAAGGCCTAAATATGGCAATGGCCGATAACGATCTTTAAAAGGGTTGTCTTTAAGAATAACTCTTGCTACCCCTTCCGTGTCTTTTAAATTATCTCTTCCCGTTTGATGGATGATCTGATATTTTGATACCAATTCGGGCAGGGCGGAGATGAGAGTTTCATTGATAATTTCCGCTCCCAAAGACCCCCCCATGATAAAAATGACAGGCACTCCCCTCTCAAGCCTAAGAGCGTCAAGACTTCCTTCCCTATCCGGAATTAAATCCGGGCGGACGGGATTTCCGACACAGGCGGTTTTTTCCGAGGGATATGACCGCCCCGCTTCCGGATACGAAACCGCCACTCTATCCGCGAATTTTCCGGCCCAAAGATTCACTCGGCCAGGGACGCTATCAGATTCATGAATAACAACCGGAATCCGAAGTATCTTTCCGGCCAAAAGGACGGGAAAACTGGCGTATCCTCCCTTGCCGAAAATCACATCCGGATAAAGGCGGAAAACTTCAAAAAGAGCTTTTAAAATTCCTACTCCGGTTTTTAAGGTGTCGGTTAAATTCAGGAGAGAAAAATATCGGCGCATTTTTCCGGCGTAAATCTTCTTGAAAACGATATTTTTATCAAGAAGGAGGTTTTGATCGTAGGGAGAATCGGACATGAAATAAAGGCGGGGGGCGACAAGATGCTCCTCCTTGGCGATTTTTCTGATTTCGTCGGCCACCGCTATTATCGGATAGAAATGTCCGCCGGAGCCGCCGCCGGTAAAAAGAATTTTCATAAAAATTTTATTAAATTCGAAGCACGAAATCCGAAATTCGAAATTCGAAACAAATCCCGTCCGCCCTTGCGGATCCGCGCAGGCGGAAAAATTCCAATATAAAAAAATTC
>CAYGHQ010000026.1:0-13702 GCA_964349845.1 uncultured Candidatus Saccharibacteria bacterium | reverse complement strand
TTTTCCCCATTTTTCCGCCTGCGCGGATCCGCAAGGGCGGACGGGTTTTGTTTCGAATTTCGGATTTCGTGCTTCGAATTTTCTGTTAAGGTTCTAGGCACGCCGGTCCCGAGTCCTCATTTTCTTTCGTTGACAGCGTCTCTCCATTTTCGTCATACACTCTCAAATATTTTATGTCGGAAAATTGGCGGAAATTTTTAGCAAGAACAGCTCGGAGAGAATATGATGCTCCGCCCCCATTGCAAGTTCCCTTAAGATAAATTTTGGCGATTTTTGTACTGGAATTAAAATCCAAAGCCGCTCCCGTTGTTCCGGAGTAAATCATAAAAAGGCCTTTTTGTTTTTCGCTCGCGGTAGGGCCTTTATAAAGTTCCGCCAAAACTGCTTTTTTGAGATCGGATCCGGCGGGAATTTTTCTTTGAACGGCAATTTCATAAGGCTCCGTGCCGACGTTAAATCTCTCTTTATCGGGAAAATAAACTGTAATAATAGTTTCTTTCGGAGCAGTTGAGGGGGGAGTGTCTTTTGAAATCGGCTGTTTGACCGCTTCCAAAATCCTGCTTCCCGTTTTATCAATGGAGATAAAATACAGAAGAAGCATGGCGAGAACAAAAATCGCTACTAATATTGCTGTATAACTTAAAAGTTTTTTGGCCATAGAATTATTCTCCCTTTTTTAAAGGGAGTGGCCGGTAATCCGGCCGAGGGATTTTAAAAATCCTCCGGCTGACTACAGCCACCTCCTTTAAGAAAGGAGGATTAAGACATTAAAAGATAATATCTAATAGTACGCCATTTGGGGGAGAATTTCAAATGAACATGGAAAAAGTCCTCCTTCTCCCCTGCCCGAGGGGAGAAAGCTGGTACTCCAGCAAGAGGGGTGGGAGAAAGATTCTGCTGACTATTCTCTCCCACCACCCCGGCTCGCCGACTCGCCACCCCTCCTCAGGCAGGAGGGGAGGAGAAAATTCCGTCTGTTCCGCATTTAATCCGCATCAATAAAAAAACCGCCGGCTATTTCTAGCCGGCGGTGTACTTACCTTTAAATTTTTAATGTGTTAACTAATCAATTATTTATTGGCAATATCCTTGTTAAGTGCAAGCGCAATTTCTGCCTGGATATTTTTATAACATTCTCCGCAATACTGCTCTTTCCCTGAGACAGTACTACCTTTAGATACCGGGATAGGCTCACCGCACTCTAGACAAAAGTAACCACTTAAGCGCATTGCTCGAGCCATTTCTTCTGCTAGAACAGATCCCATTAGTTTTGGGGAAAAGAGGAAAATTGCCTTAATGATTAACAATACCTCATGCGTAACCAAATCCTCTGATGGATGTGTCCCATTGGGCTCCTCTGCCATATGCAAAATTTTATTCAATCTTTCCGCACGTTCGCGTAGCAGACGTAAACCAGTTTCTTTAGCATTCTCGGCCATAGTATTTTTCCTTTCTTGTTGAATTTTAAAGTAGTTCCTTAGAAGAATTTTACCTTTCTCAACGAACCTCTTTCTGTTTTTAATGATATCATAAGGAGGTTTTAAAGTCAAATTTTTGGGAGGAAAAGAGGAAAAACAAAAAACGGCCTCTTTTGGCCGTTTTTTGGAATAATTTGAAAAGATAAAAAGTTTGAGATTTTTATTTCTTAACTGGCGTTAATTCAAACACATCATGATCTTTTTCAAACTTTATTTTGAAAGAATCAAAGAAAACTTCTTGTCCCAGCAAAATATTTACGTTGTCGCTATCAACATACCAAGCGGGAACTTCCAAATCCGCGCCGATTTCTTTTATTCTGAAAGAAAAAGAATTTTGACAAACCGGCACTCTTCCCTTTCCGATGCCCATTATTTCCCTTTGTTCTGAAGGATCTATTTTTATTCCCAAAAAATCAGCATATTGGATATTTAAAGTCGTGGTATCCGCTCCGGAATCAATCACAGCCGGAACTTCAATTTTTTCTCCAGTTTTTCCTGTAAGAACAAGCCAAAGGATAGGCCGTTTGACCATTTTTCCTCTGGAATCAAGAATAGCGCCGGATCGGCTGCTTGCCGCGGAATACTTAAACTTGAAACTCATTTGTTTGGATTAATTAACAACCGGACAAAGGAGCATAGCCAAGATCAGGCAAAACTTTAATGACTACTTTTTTTCTGTAAGATTTCGCTTTTTCAAGAACAGAAGAAAGGGTGTCGCCTGCCGCGAGCAATTTTTTATAGTCCGAAGACAAAGCCACCCACTTATTGGCATGTTTTTCTGTAATAACTGACAAATCCGGGCTTTCAATAATTTTTTCAATTTTTTCTCTTGCGTTTTTCATATTAATATAATAGCTAAAACCCCTATTCCTGTAAAGAGGTTATTTCATAAACGCGGAACTATGCGGAACAAACGCTGATTAACCCCACTTCGCTCCAACGAGAATTGGGGCTTCGCTGGGCAAAGTGCGGAAAAAGAAAAACCGGCAACCATTGATGGTTGCCGGAGTAATTATGAGTGGTATTTTCAGATAACCACTTCGCTACCTACGAGTTGCTTAAGCGCCGGATAATGTTAGATTCTCCCAGAATTTCCTCGAGTGCAACGTCAGAGAGGAAGCTATCGAGTTTAGTCGCACACATGCCAAGCGGTTTCTGATTACGAACTTTGCGGCGCGCCCAGACCACCGTTGATCCGAACCATGTCCAAGGAGACCAAAGAAAATCAACAGTCTCAAGCAATTCGCGTAAGCGATTGTAGAATGTGATACAGTGCCTATCGCCGCAATTTTCAAATCCCCATTTATAATCTGGGAAAGATTTCCGTAAACCAGAAAGTGGATTCACGCCAAATCTGTAGCACGAATCCAATAATTCTTGGATTTTGTGAAAAACATCCTCGCGGGTTGTCGTTCTGTTGATTTCGTCAATAGAAGAACCGAGCATGAGTGCCCTGTTTTCCTCGGACAAACACTTCACATCGAAACATTTATTTTTCATTTGGATTCTCCAAAGCCTTGCGGACTAACTCCAACACTCAAAGGTAGTTGGACACCCTCTATCTTTTTTAATGATAGCATATATAGATTTTAAAGTCAAATTTTTGGGAGGATAGCAAAAAACGGCCAAAAGAGGCCGTTTTGGAGGAAGTGTAAGCAGAGAGAGGGACTCGGTCACGGATAATTTTCTCGCCGTCGCTCGAAAATTTCCGCGATTCTTACAGAATCTGTCCACTTATTGGCTCTCAAAGACTCGAGCTCAATAAGTCTTGCGAAGCTCCAAGTATTCGCTTCTCACCCGCCTCATCGAAATTTTCTGGTGAAAAAACTGGTTCCGGCTTTCAAATCTCGCGACGCATTTTTGTTATGACAAAAATACTGCTCAACCCTACGCACAAATTTAAAAAACTCTTTCTTGTAGAAAGAGTTTTTTAAATTTGTGCGTAGGGTTGGATTTGAACCAACGAAGGCGCAAGGCCAACGCGTTTACAGCGCGTCCCGTTTGACCACTTCGGTACCTACGCGTCAAGAGCAAGAAATTTTGAACCAACAGAGAATAATATAGCGTAAAATCTTCCATTTGAAAAGCCGGAAAACAAAACGAAGTTAATTTGCACGATCGTGCAAATTAACTTCGTTTTGTTTTCCGGCTAATTTCAATGAATTTCTATTTATTTCGCGATGCTTCGAGCGTATTTCGGCTTCATTTTTATATGACATTCGGATGACAATTTTTTCGCGATAGAATATTTCTTTTCGGTATTTTAGTATCCCAGTATCTTGATATCTTAGTTTCTATCCCCTACCCCCTCATTTACCGTTATCGTGCTCTTAACTTTCTTGGGCGGATTCTTGACGTCAAATGTAAATTCCTTGCCGTCTTTAAGCCCAACCGAAACAGTTCCGCCTTTTTCAATTCCTCGGGAGATTATGAGAGAAGCGACCGGCGTCAAAATTTTATTCTGGATGAGCCTCTTCAATGGCCTTGCTCCATACTGCGGATTGTAACCATCCTTGGAAAGATAGTCGGTAACTTCCGAAGAAACCTCCAGTTTAATCTCTTTTGCCAAGAGCCTGTCTTTGACAATATTGACTTGAATTTCCACAATTTTCCTTACCGCTTCCGGCGAAAGAATATCAAAGACAATAGTATCGTCCAGCCTGTTCAAAAACTCCGGACGGAAATGATCCTTGAGGCTCGCCATGACTTTTCCCTTGGCGTTTTCATAATCGTTTTTCTCTCCGCTTCCAAAAGCAAATCCGATTTTCTCCATCTTATCAATGTATTGAGCGCCGATATTTGAAGTCAAAATTATGATGGAATTTCGGAAATTGACAATCCGGCCTTTGGCGTCAGTCAGCCTCCCATTATCAAGAATCTGGAGAAGAATATTGAAGACTTCCGGATGAGCTTTTTCAATCTCGTCAAAAAGAACCACTGCATATGGCCTGTGCCGTATCATTTCAGTAAGGTTTCCTCCTTCCTCGTAGCCTACATAGCCCGGAGGAGCGCCAATGAGTTTGGAAACGGAATGCTTTTCCATAAATTCGGACATATCCACCCGAATGAGCGCCTTATCGTCATTAAACATGAATTCGGCCAAAGCTTTGGTGAGCTCGGTTTTTCCAACTCCGGTGGGCCCCAAGAAGATAAAAGATCCGATAGGCCTTTGAGGATCGGCGACGCCGGCGCGGGAGCGTTTGATCGTATCGGAAATTTTTCTGACTGCTTCGTCTTGCCCCACAATCCTCCTTTTGAGATTCTCTTCCATCCGGTTGAGCTTTTCCGCCTCCTCTTCAAGCATTCGGGAAACCGGAATGCCGGTCCACTTGGAAACAATATCGGCAATGTCGTTTTCGGCGATTTCCTCTTTGAGAATCCGGCGGGAACCCTGCAATTTTTTCAAACGCTTGCTTTTAACGTCAAGCTCTTTATCCAATTCGGGAATTTTTCCATAGCGTATTTCCGCCGCCCGCGAAAGATTAGCCCTCGCCTCCGCCCCTTCCGCTTCCAAGCGGAGAGTTTCCATCTCTTTTTTGATCTCTTTGATGCGGGAAATCGTTTCCTTTTCGTTTTTCCACTTCAAATCTATCTCGCCTGTTTTTTCCTCCAAGTCGGCAATTTCTTTCTCAATATCTTTAATTCTCCCTTTAGCCGTTCGCGAAGTCTCCGCTTCTTTTTTCAAGGCTTCTTTCTCAATCTGAAGCCTCATAACTTTTCGCTTGGTTTCTTCCAAAATCGGGGGCATATTCTCCAAAGAAATCTTAAGAAAGGAGGATGACTCGTCAATAAGGTCAACAGCCTTATCCGGCAAATAGCGGTCAGTGATATATCGAGCGGAAAGATTTACCGCGGAAACAATGGCATCGTCGGTAATCCTGACCCCGTGATAAAGCTCGTATTTTTCCTTAAGCCCGCGAAGAATAGCAATAGCGTCTTCAATGGAAGGCTCGGAAACATAAACAGGCTGAAACCGGCGCGTCAAAGCCGGATCTTTTTCAATATGCTTCTGATATTCTTTTATGGTGGTCGCTCCAACCGCCCGAAGCTCTCCGCGCGAAAGAGCGGGCTTCAGCATATTGGAAGCGTCCATAGAGCCTTCGGCGGCTCCGGCTCCGACAATGGTGTGAATCTCGTCAATAAAGACAATTATTTTTCCGTCGGATCGTTCAATTTCCTTCATGATATTCTTAAGCCTTTCTTCAAATTCTCCGCGATATTTCGTTCCGGCAATAAGGAGTCCGAGATCAAGAGAAACCAGCTCTTTATCCTTGAGAGATTCCGGCACGTCTCCCGTGGCGATCCGTCCGGCCAAGCCTTCAACAATCGCCGTTTTTCCCACTCCGGCTTCTCCGATGAGAATCGGATTATTTTTTGTCCGGCGGGAAAGAATTTGGATGATGCGGGAAATTTCATTGTCCCGGCCGATAACGGGATCAAGCTTGTTGTCCCTGGCAAGAGCGGTAAGGTTCCTGGTGTACTTCATTATGAAACGCATTTTTTTCGGTTCTCCTTTAAGATCGGTAATTTTATGAGATCGCAGGTCTTCCAAAATTTTAAGAACATTTCCCTTTTCAATGCGGAAACGCGCCAAAAGATCCCGGGCGTTTCCCGGAATATCAAGCATGGCGATAAAAAGATGCTCGGTGGAAACAAATTCGTCCTTAAGAGACGAGGCCACCCGGCTTCCGTTTTCAATGGTCTGGGCGAGCTCAGGCGTAAGATAAATCTGATAAGAGGGCGAAAGAACGGAAGAGGTTTCTCCTCCTTCAATAGCTTCCAAAAGAGAATCGGTAAGCAAGGTGATATCCACTTCCAATTTGTCCAGGATGGAAGAAACCATGCTCTCTTCCTGAAGAATGAGAGCGGTTAAAAGGTGAAGCGAATTGACGTGGTTTTGGCCTCGTTCTATGGCGAGCTCGTGAGCCCGCCTGATAGCTTCTTTGGCCTTGGTGGTAAAATGATTAAATGGAGGCATATGATTAAATTTAGAGCGTATATAACGCGCCTTCTTAGATATCATCCCTTCTGGCAAAAAGGGTTTGGCAACCAAAAAATTTCCAATTTCTAATTTCCCCGCCTGCCATCGCTACGCTCAGGCGTTGGCGGGCAGGCAATTTTCCAAACAAATTCCAAAGGCTAAATTATACAAACTCCAATTTTATTACAATGATAATGGCGGGTGAGAAGGTCAGAGTTCAATCTTACTTGATATAACGGGAGAAACTGAACAAAGAAGACAGATTTAGCATTATTAGCTTCTAATTATACTCATTTTAAAAGAGGGGTCAAATCTAGATTTGACTTTTAAGTTTGCGTGTTTTTTTAATTACAGAGAAAACCCGAAAAATCCGGAGAAATTTTGTCCCCGCCGGCGGGGACAAAATTTCTCCGGATTTTTCGGGTTTTCTCTGTAATTAAAAAAACACGCAAACTTAAAAGTCAAATCTAGATTTGACCCCTCTTTTAAAATGAGTATAATTAGAAGCTAATAATGCTAAATCTGTCTTCTTTGTTCAGTTTCTCCCGTTATATCAAGTAAGATTGAACTCTGACCTTCTCACCCGCCATTATCATTGTAATAAAATTGGAGTTTGTATAATTTAGCCTTTGGAATTTGTTTGGAAAATTGCCTGCCCGCCAACGCCTGAGCGTAGCGATGGCAGGCGGGGAAATTAGAAATTGGAAATTTTTTGGTTGCCAAACCCTTTTTGCCAGAAGGGATGATATCTAAGAAGGCGCGTTATATACGCTCTAAATTTAATCATATGCCTCCATTTAATCATTTTACCACCAAGGCCAAAGAAGCTATCAGGCGGGCTCACGAGCTCGCCATAGAACGAGGCCAAAACCACGTCAATTCGCTTCACCTTTTAACCGCTCTCATTCTTCAGGAAGAGAGCATGGTTTCTTCCATCCTGGACAAATTGGAAGTGGATATCACCTTGCTTACCGATTCTCTTTTGGAAGCTATTGAAGGAGGAGAAACCTCTTCCGTTCTTTCGCCCTCTTATCAGATTTATCTTACGCCTGAGCTCGCCCAGACCATTGAAAACGGAAGCCGGGTGGCCTCGTCTCTTAAGGACGAATTTGTTTCCACCGAGCATCTTTTTATCGCCATGCTTGATATTCCGGGAAACGCCCGGGATCTTTTGGCGCGTTTCCGCATTGAAAAGGGAAATGTTCTTAAAATTTTGGAAGACCTGCGATCTCATAAAATTACCGATCTTAAAGGAGAACCGAAAAAAATGCGTTTCATAATGAAGTACACCAGGAACCTTACCGCTCTTGCCAGGGACAACAAGCTTGATCCCGTTATCGGCCGGGACAATGAAATTTCCCGCATCATCCAAATTCTTTCCCGCCGGACAAAAAATAATCCGATTCTCATCGGAGAAGCCGGAGTGGGAAAAACGGCGATTGTTGAAGGCTTGGCCGGACGGATCGCCACGGGAGACGTGCCGGAATCTCTCAAGGATAAAGAGCTGGTTTCTCTTGATCTCGGACTCCTTATTGCCGGAACGAAATATCGCGGAGAATTTGAAGAAAGGCTTAAGAATATCATGAAGGAAATTGAACGATCCGACGGAAAAATAATTGTCTTTATTGACGAGATTCACACCATTGTCGGAGCCGGAGCCGCCGAAGGCTCTATGGACGCTTCCAATATGCTGAAGCCCGCTCTTTCGCGCGGAGAGCTTCGGGCGGTTGGAGCGACCACCATAAAAGAATATCAGAAGCATATTGAAAAAGATCCGGCTTTGACGCGCCGGTTTCAGCCTGTTTATGTTTCCGAGCCTTCCATTGAAGACGCTATTGCTATTCTTCGCGGGCTTAAGGAAAAATACGAGCTTTATCACGGGGTCAGGATTACCGACGATGCCATTGTTTCCGCGGTAAATCTTTCCGCTCGATATATCACTGACCGCTATTTGCCGGATAAGGCTGTTGACCTTATTGACGAGTCATCCTCCTTTCTTAAGATTTCTTTGGAGAATATGCCCCCGATTTTGGAAGAAACCAAGCGAAAAGTTATGAGGCTTCAGATTGAGAAAGAAGCCTTGAAAAAAGAAGCGGAGACTTCGCGAACGGCTAAAGGGAGAATTAAAGATATTGAGAAAGAAATTGCCGACTTGGAGGAAAAAACAGGCGAGATAGATTTGAAGTGGAAAAACGAAAAGGAAACGATTTCCCGCATCAAAGAGATCAAAAAAGAGATGGAAACTCTCCGCTTGGAAGCGGAAGGGGCGGAGGCGAGGGCTAATCTTTCGCGGGCGGCGGAAATACGCTATGGAAAAATTCCCGAATTGGATAAAGAGCTTGACGTTAAAAGCAAGCGTTTGAAAAAATTGCAGGGTTCCCGCCGGATTCTCAAAGAGGAAATCGCCGAAAACGACATTGCCGATATTGTTTCCAAGTGGACCGGCATTCCGGTTTCCCGAATGCTTGAAGAGGAGGCGGAAAAGCTCAACCGGATGGAAGAGAATCTCAAAAGGAGGATTGTGGGGCAAGACGAAGCAGTCAGAAAAATTTCCGATACGATCAAACGCTCCCGCGCCGGCGTCGCCGATCCTCAAAGGCCTATCGGATCTTTTATCTTCTTGGGGCCCACCGGAGTTGGAAAAACCGAGCTCACCAAAGCTTTGGCCGAATTCATGTTTAATGACGATAAGGCGCTCATTCGGGTGGATATGTCCGAATTTATGGAAAAGCATTCCGTTTCCAAACTCATTGGCGCTCCTCCGGGCTATGTAGGCTACGAGGAAGGAGGAAACCTTACTGAAATGATACGGCACAGGCCATATGCAGTGGTTCTTTTTGACGAGATTGAAAAAGCTCATCCGGAAGTCTTCAATATTCTTCTCCAGATTCTTGATAATGGGAGGCTGACTGACGCCAAAGGCCGGATTGTCAATTTCCGAAATTCCATCATAATTTTGACTTCAAATATCGGCGCTCAATACATTGATAAGATGGAGAAAATCGGATTTGCTTTTGGAAGCGGAGAGAAAAACGATTATGAAAACGCCAAGGGAAAAGTCATGGCGAGCCTCAAGGATCATTTCCGTCCGGAGTTTTTGAACAGGCTGGACGATACTATTGTCTTTGATATTCTTTCGCCGGAAGCGGTAAGGAAAATTGTGGAAATTCAAGTCAATATTGTCAAAGACAGGCTCTTGGCAAAAGAGATTAAACTGGAGGTTTCTTCGGAAGTTACCGACTATCTTTCCAAGGATGGTTACAATCCGCAGTATGGAGCAAGGCCATTGAAGAGGCTCATCCAGAATAAAATTTTGACGCCGGTCGCTTCTCTCATAATCTCCCGAGGAATTGAAAAAGGCGGAACTGTTTCGGTTGGGCTTAAAGACGGCAAGGAATTTACATTTGACGTCAAGAATCCGCCCAAGAAAGTTAAGAGCACGATAACGGTAAATGAGGGGGTAGGGGATAGAAACTAAGATATCAAGATACTGGGATACTAAAATACCGAAAAGAAATATTCTATCGCGAAAAAATTGTCATCCGAATGTCATATAAAAATGAAGCCGAAATACGCTCGAAGCATCGCGAAATAAATAGAAATTCATTGAAATTAGCCGGAAAACAAAACGAAGTTAATTTGCACGATCGTGCAAATTAACTTCGTTTTGTTTTCCGGCTTTTCAAATGGAAGATTTTACGCTATATTATTCTCTGTTGGTTCAAAATTTCTTGCTCTTGACGCGTAGGTACCGAAGTGGTCAAACGGGACGCGCTGTAAACGCGTTGGCCTTGCGCCTTCGTTGGTTCAAATCCAACCCTACGCACAAATTTAAAAAACTCTTTCTACAAGAAAGAGTTTTTTAAATTTGTGCGTAGGGTTGAGCAGTATTTTTGTCATAACAAAAATGCGTCGCGAGATTTGAAAGCCGGAACCAGTTTTTTCACCAGAAAATTTCGATGAGGCGGGTGAGAAGCGAATACTTGGAGCTTCGCAAGACTTATTGAGCTCGAGTCTTTGAGAGCCAATAAGTGGACAGATTCTGTAAGAATCGCGGAAATTTTCGAGCGACGGCGAGAAAATTATCCGTGACCGAGTCCCTCTCTCTGCTTACACTTCCTCCAAAACGGCCTCTTTTGGCCGTTTTTTGCTATCCTCCCAAAAATTTGACTTTAAAATCTATATATGCTATCATTAAAAAAGATAGAGGGTGTCCAACTACCTTTGAGTGTTGGAGTTAGTCCGCAAGGCTTTGGAGAATCCAAATGAAAAATAAATGTTTCGATGTGAAGTGTTTGTCCGAGGAAAACAGGGCACTCATGCTCGGTTCTTCTATTGACGAAATCAACAGAACGACAACCCGCGAGGATGTTTTTCACAAAATCCAAGAATTATTGGATTCGTGCTACAGATTTGGCGTGAATCCACTTTCTGGTTTACGGAAATCTTTCCCAGATTATAAATGGGGATTTGAAAATTGCGGCGATAGGCACTGTATCACATTCTACAATCGCTTACGCGAATTGCTTGAGACTGTTGATTTTCTTTGGTCTCCTTGGACATGGTTCGGATCAACGGTGGTCTGGGCGCGCCGCAAAGTTCGTAATCAGAAACCGCTTGGCATGTGTGCGACTAAACTCGATAGCTTCCTCTCTGACGTTGCACTCGAGGAAATTCTGGGAGAATCTAACATTATCCGGCGCTTAAGCAACTCGTAGGTAGCGAAGTGGTTATCTGAAAATACCACTCATAATTACTCCGGCAACCATCAATGGTTGCCGGTTTTTCTTTTTCCGCACTTTGCCCAGCGAAGCCCCAATTCTCGTTGGAGCGAAGTGGGGTTAATCAGCGTTTGTTCCGCATAGTTCCGCGTTTATGAAATAACCTCTTTACAGGAATAGGGGTTTTAGCTATTATATTAATATGAAAAACGCAAGAGAAAAAATTGAAAAAATTATTGAAAGCCCGGATTTGTCAGTTATTACAGAAAAACATGCCAATAAGTGGGTGGCTTTGTCTTCGGACTATAAAAAATTGCTCGCGGCAGGCGACACCCTTTCTTCTGTTCTTGAAAAAGCGAAATCTTACAGAAAAAAAGTAGTCATTAAAGTTTTGCCTGATCTTGGCTATGCTCCTTTGTCCGGTTGTTAATTAATCCAAACAAATGAGTTTCAAGTTTAAGTATTCCGCGGCAAGCAGCCGATCCGGCGCTATTCTTGATTCCAGAGGAAAAATGGTCAAACGGCCTATCCTTTGGCTTGTTCTTACAGGAAAAACTGGAGAAAAAATTGAAGTTCCGGCTGTGATTGATTCCGGAGCGGATACCACGACTTTAAATATCCAATATGCTGATTTTTTGGGAATAAAAATAGATCCTTCAGAACAAAGGGAAATAATGGGCATCGGAAAGGGAAGAGTGCCGGTTTGTCAAAATTCTTTTTCTTTCAGAATAAAAGAAATCGGCGCGGATTTGGAAGTTCCCGCTTGGTATGTTGATAGCGACAACGTAAATATTTTGCTGGGACAAGAAGTTTTCTTTGATTCTTTCAAAATAAAGTTTGAAAAAGATCATGATGTGTTTGAATTAACGCCAGTTAAGAAATAAAAATCTCAAACTTTTTATCTTTTCAAATTATTCCAAAAAACGGCCAAAAGAGGCCGTTTTTTGTTTTTCCTCTTTTCCTCCCAAAAATTTGACTTTAAAACCTCCTTATGATATCATTAAAAACAGAAAGAGGTTCGTTGAGAAAGGTAAAATTCTTCTAAGGAACTACTTTAAAATTCAACAAGAAAGGAAAAATACTATGGCCGAGAATGCTAAAGAAACTGGTTTACGTCTGCTACGCGAACGTGCGGAAAGATTGAATAAAATTTTGCATATGGCAGAGGAGCCCAATGGGACACATCCATCAGAGGATTTGGTTACGCATGAGGTATTGTTAATCATTAAGGCAATTTTCCTCTTTTCCCCAAAACTAATGGGATCTGTTCTAGCAGAAGAAATGGCTCGAGCAATGCGCTTAAGTGGTTACTTTTGTCTAGAGTGCGGTGAGCCTATCCCGGTATCTAAAGGTAGTACTGTCTCAGGGAAAGAGCAGTATTGCGGAGAATGTTATAAAAATATCCAGGCAGAAATTGCGCTTGCACTTAACAAGGATATTGCCAATAAATAATTGATTAGTTAACACATTAAAAATTTAAAGGTAAGTACACCGCCGGCTAGAAATAGCCGGCGGTTTTTTTATTGATGCGGATTAAATGCGGAACAGACGGAATTTTCTCCTCCCCTCCTGCCTGAGGAGGGGTGGCGAGTCGGCGAGCCGGGGTGGTGGGAGAGAATAGTCAGCAGAATCTTTCTCCCACCCCTCTTGCTGGAGTACCAGCTTTCTCCCCTCGGGCAGGGGAGAAGGAGGACTTTTTCCATGTTCATTTGAAATTCTCCCCCAAATGGCGTACTATTAGATATTATCTTTTAATGTCTTAATCCTCCTTTCTTAAAGGAGGTGGCTGTAGTCAGCCGGAGGATTTTTAAAATCCCTCGGCCGGATTACCGGCCACTCCCTTTAAAAAAGGGAGAATAATTCTATGGCCAAAAAACTTTTAAGTTATACAGCAATATTAGTAGCGATTTTTGTTCTCGCCATGCTTCTTCTGTATTTTATCTCCATTGATAAAACGGGAAGCAGGATTTTGGAAGCGGTCAAACAGCCGATTTCAAAAGACACTCCCCCCTCAACTGCTCCGAAAGAAACTATTATTACAGTTTATTTTCCCGATAAAGAGAGATTTAACGTCGGCACGGAGCCTTATGAAATTGCCGTTCAAAGAAAAATTCCCGCCGGATCCGATCTCAAAAAAGCAGTTTTGGCGGAACTTTATAAAGGCCCTACCGCGAGCGAAAAACAAAAAGGCCTTTTTATGATTTACTCCGGAACAACGGGAGCGGCTTTGGATTTTAATTCCAGTACAAAAATCGCCAAAATTTATCTTAAGGGAACTTGCAATGGGGGCGGAGCATCATATTCTCTCCGAGCTGTTCTTGCTAAAAATTTCCGCCAATTTTCCGACATAAAATATTTGAGAGTGTATGACGAAAATGGAGAGACGCTGTCAACGAAAGAAAATGAGGACTCGGGACCGGCGTGCCTAGAACCTTAACAGAAAATTCGAAGCACGAAATCCGAAATTCGAAACAAAACCCGTCCGCCCTTGCGGATCCGCGCAGGCGGAAAAATGGGGAAAA
>CAYGHQ010000025.1:0-14759 GCA_964349845.1 uncultured Candidatus Saccharibacteria bacterium | reverse complement strand
AATAAAGCTCCAAATGCCAATTGGGAATTGGGATTTTATTTTTTATTGGGATTTGTTTAGGTTAATTAGGTTAATTAGAAATTAGGTTAATTTTCATTCAGCTCTTCCTCAAATGTCGGCTTATCCGCTTCATAAAAAATACCTAACGGAACTTTTTCCTCGTGTTTGCGCGCCAGTTCCATTGCTGAGCTAAGGTTGTGAGAAGGGAAATTTTCGGAAATATAATAAACCCGCTCTTTGAAATATTCTCTCGTGTCAAAGAAGGTAATGCAAGGCTGGATGATATCCACCAAAGAAAAACCTTTGTGGAGAATGGCGGCCCGCATAATTTTCTTTGTTCCGGCAATGTCCGGCGCGTAAGCTCGCGCCACAAATGTCGCTCCGGCGGAAAGTAATGTCAAAAGAGGATTGAAAGATTCTTCAATCGTCCCACTCGGGGTGGATTTTCCTTTGAATCCTTTCGGGCTCATTGATGTCGCTTGGCCTGTTGTCAGAGCGAAAACCTGGTTGTCGTGGATGAAAAGCTTGATATCGGAATTCCGGCGGGCGGCGTGGATAAGGTGATCCAATCCTTCCGAATATGAATCTCCATCCCCCGAGTGGCCGATTACAGTCAGTTTTGGATTAGCGCATTTGATGCCTGTCATTGCCGGAATAAGCCGGCCATGGAGGGAAGTGAAACTGTTCACATTCACATAGTCGGTAATTTTGCCGTGGCATCCGATGCCTGCCAAGCTCACAATTTCTTCTTGTTTTAATTTGCCTAATTCGATAAGCTCTCCGACTGCTTCTCTCCATGCAACCAAAATAGCGCTGTTGGGACAGCCGGGGCACCAGGTGATTTTTGCGGTTGTTGAGAGATTAGTAGTCATTTTATTGTGTAGATGTTTTTATTGCGTTAATTTTTCAAGCAAAATTCGAAATCCGAAGCACGAAATCCGAAACAAATTAAGTCAAATTCTAAATTAGAATGTTCTAAACGATAAAAACTTATAATTTCCCTGTTTTGAATTTTTTATTTTCCCCATTTTCGGGGTTTGTTTCGGATTTCGAATTTCGTGCTTCGGATTTATAGCATCTTGCTAATTTGTTCTGCCAACTCCACCGGTTCAAACGGTCTTGAATCATACCTTAAAATCATATCTGTCACTGATATTCCCGTTTTTTCTTTGATAAGCGCGCCCATTTGTCCGTCGTGGTTGCATTCAATATTTATGATTTTTTTGCATTCGCTCAAAGCATCGGAAACTTTTTCGGCGGGGAACGGCTCTGCCCACAAAATCTGAACGAGTTTAACCGGCTTGTCTAAATATTTTGTCGCTTCCAAAACTGGTCCCTTTGTGGAGCCCCAAAAGACGATGGCATTTTCTGAATTTGGATCGCCGTAAATTTTTACCGTTTCGTAATTTTTTAAATCGTCCAAAATGGTTTTTTGCTTGGCGAATCTTTTTTCTATCATATCTTTAACTGGTAGGGCTTCATCGGCTGTTATTCCGCGCGGGTCGTGCTCGTAGCTTGTTACCTTTACAACCGTGTTTGGCGTGCCGGGAAAAGCCATGGGAGAAATGCCGTCGGGGGTAATTTCATATCGTCCATAATTTTCATCCGGTTTTTCGGCAACTTTTCCTTTTTCAATTTTTATTTTTTCTGTATCTAAAAAGGCTGTGGCCGAATGTTCGGAAATGATTTTATCCATAAGAGAAATTACTGGAATCTGATATTTCCAAGCCAAATTCAGAGAGTCTGCCCCGCTTTGAAAAGCTTCCTCTGTATCTCCGGGCGCTATTACGATTCTCGGAAATTCTCCGTGGCCCGCGTGAATGGCAAATCGCAAATCTGTCTGACTGGAATAAGTAGGAACTCCGGTAGCTGGCGCTTGTCTTTGGGAAACTAGAATAGTAAGAGGGAGTTCAGCGATTCCGGCAAAGCTGAACGCTTCCTGCATAAGAGCGAATCCTCCTGTTGCCGATCCGATTGCCACTCGTTTTCCGGCGTAGGACATTCCAAGCGCCATATTTATGACAGAAAGTTCGCTTTCCGGCTGGATGACTTTTAATTTGGAATTTTTCTCTCCGGCTTCTTTGGCTAGAAAATGAAGGAGGGAAGTGGCGGGTGTCATGGGGTAGGCCACGTAAAAATCAAGTCCGGCAGATTGCAGTCCTTTTCCAAAAGCAGTATTTCCATCTAGGAACGCGGACAGACGCGAAGACAGATGGGCACCATCTGCGGAGTCGGGGGAGCAGATGGTGCCCATCTGTCTTTTGGAGTGTCTAAAGTTTTGTTTCTTCAAATGCTCATACCCTATTTCCGCCAGCTTAATATTGGCCTCCATACTTTTGTTTTTGAAAACATCCTTCAAAATCTTGCGGATCAAATCCAAAGGCAAATCCAAAAAATAGCAAAGCGCGCCTAACGCCACCGAGGTGCGGGCGATTTCCGGCGCGCCGATTTCTTTTACCGTATCTTTCATAGGGACAACGACAGCGTTCTCTCCCAAATTTTTTATATCTTCATCTTCAAATTTGTCCGCGAAAACTACGCTACTGTTAAATGACTTGTCTGTGGACTTCGGAATTCCACAAACTTCTGAAGTTTGTGGAATTCCGAAGTCCACAGACCCCATGTTTAACTCTGATAGATGAAGTTTGATAGTTTCTTCATTGAGAGCAATCAAAACATCCAACTTTGAATGATCGCACCAGACTTTTTCTTTGGAAAAACTCAATCGCGAAAAATTATGCCCTCCGCGAATGAGCGACGGGTAGTTGAAAGAAAGATACACTTCGTATCCTAAATCTGTCAAAAGCGCGCCGAGGCTCACTCCCGCTTCTCTTACTCCATCTCCCGCCGCGCCTCCTATTCCAATTGTAAAAACATCTGCGTTTGGATCTCGCATATTAGAAAAATCGACAGGTACTCCTGTCGTCCCATACAGGGACTGTACACCTTTTGGATATTTTATTCGCTACACTCTAAAATATCTCAAAAGGTCTTGCGAAGCTCCTTATGGTCGCTTCTCACCCGTGAATACGGGGATCCAGTGATAATTTCTGGATTCCCGGCCGATTGGTAAAGAATTGGCACCTGTGGACGGCCTTCGCGGGAATGACACTAAAATGCCTGTATAATTGTATCATGTCTCACTTTTCCTCTCTTGTGCAAAACCAAAAAGCGCAGTTTTTGGTTTGGTGGTATAATTTTCTATGTTTAGTAATTCCTAATTCCCAATATCTAATTTCCAATGAAAAACCCGAAATTCCAAAAAGGAAACTTATTTGGACATTTCTTCTAATTTCATTGGGAATTGGTAATTAGAAATTGGAAATTTTGTAACTTTATTATCTAACTTAGATTTTATGGAATATCTATTAGTTTTGTTTTTTAATATTATTTTTGCTGTCTGGGTACACTACGATGCTAAAAAAATAAGGATGCGTGGTGTACCAATTACGCCCGGTTTATGGTCAACGTTAGTATTTTTGGGATCTATACCTCTGTTTATTATTTATATATTGGTCAGGTTGATATCATATAGTCCTAAAATAAAAGACATCTCTGTTAATTATGAAAAACCTCTCTCACCTTCTCCTTCTTGGACAAATTGGTTAACAATAATAATCCTCTTTATTATGGTTGGTGGTATACTTTTGAGTATCATTGTTGTGGGAACTATTAAAACCAAACGAAATAACTTCACACAATCTTCTCTGGAAAATGTAAAATATAGAAACAGCTCGAATGATTTACAAAATCCAATTTATATCCCTACAAATAATAGTAATACCTTTTTTGACATTTCTCAGGTTAAAGTTGGGCAAAAAGTGGGAGAATTTACTGTTGTTGATATAAAAAGAGTTCAAGAACCATCTCCGGGGTATAAAAACTACACTCTTGTTGAGTTTGAAGGTAGTACTACAATTTCAGGCAACTTTTCGTACATACGCCCTTACGAAAATCCCGGATTAGATTACTGGCTTGGTTTCAAAATAGATGAAAAATCCCAGCCCCTTATTCCAAAGACGGATGGATGGGGAGTTGGAGGAGCGATACAAATTAATGTAATAAATCAAAAAGACATGAGTTCATATTTCAAAGAAGATTCTCAGGGTTATGTGGAAATGGCTGTTAAGAATCCCAAGATTTATTATCATCATTATAGACCCGGACAATCAGTAGGCGGGGCCCAAAATACTGAAGTTGAAGTAGAAAAGATCATTAAAATCATAGAAAAATAGGAAGACCTTTTATTAATTAACTTTAGTTAAAACATGAAAATCGTATACAGCAAAACAAGAGAACAATTCCCTTTAAGTACGAAAAAGATTATAAAAAAGACAATATCCGGTGTACTTCTCTGTCTTATTTTGCCAATTGTTTGGGGAATTATATTTGTCTTTGCAACTGGTTCATCAGGACAATCAGCTTTAAATTACTTGGACTTAGGTAATTTGAAAGCTGTCTATATTTTATTGGGATATATTATTCTGTGTTTTGTTTTAACTTATATATATCAAAGATGGTATTTCTCAACCTATTTTTACGAATTAACATCAGAGTTCATCCAGATTAAAAAAGGACCCATCACTCCGTTGGAAGTAACTGTTCCATATGAGCGTATCCAAGATATTTATGTTGACCAGGACTTGCTTGATAGAATCTTTGGTCTTTACGATGTTCATATTTCCAGCGCTACGGCCTATTCTGGGGTGACGGCTCATATTGACGGAGTAGAGAAAGAAGCGGCCAATGGGTTGAGGGAACTGCTTTTGGAAACTGTAAGAGAAAAAATAAGCAAAAATGGCAAATAAAAAGAATTAAATTGGCGGAGAAATCTATGGACAAAATCATTACAGAGAAAAAATATCCTATTCAAAACATCTGGCTTTTAAAACAGACGATAGCTGCTGTTGTTATTTTGGTAATTTTTATACTGATTATTTCCGCTTTTAATTTAGATAACTATGGATCGATTTTTTCTTTAAAATCCTTATCGGTTTTTCTGCCGTTTCTGGCCGTTGTGATTATTGCTTTAATTATCCCGGTTATTGTCAATGTATTGCGGCGTACATATTTCCGATGGTCTATTGAAGAAAATTTTATAGTTATTCATCAAGGAATTATTTACAAAGAAAATAGGAATATCCCGTACGGAGTTATTCAAGGAATATTTGTAAATCAAAAATTATCAGACAAAATTTTTGATCTGGCTTCTCTGACTTTTGAAGATTTTTCGCATGGTGGAGCAAGTATGATGGACGCTAGCGGTTACGCGGGAAGCGGCAAATCAAAACGCGAAGTCATTGGATTTTTGGGCAATAAAGTTCACATTCCAGGACTTAAGAAAAAAGATGCCGAAGAACTGAGAGATGTCATTTTACAAAAAATGAAAGAAAATCCAATTGATGATAGCCAATCAGGATTATAAAAATAAAATTTTATCAACTAACATTTAATTTTATGTATTGGAAAAAAGGATTGTTAACTGGTTTCATTTTATCAATCGCATTCGTTATTGTTTGGGAAGGACCTGGGTTTAATGAGAAAAATGCATTATTGAATCCTGTGATGTATAGCTCTAGAATTTTTGTATTTTGGTTGATGATTGGGATTCCTGCGATAGTAGTCGGTTTAATTATTGGAATTTTGATTGATAGGAAACGAGCTGGAATTTACGGTAATGTTAGGACTAAAGTTCCTTATTGGGTTAAAGGTTGCTCTATAGCCGCTTCAATCCCTATCCTTGCGTGGTTTATTTTTGCATTGATAACAGAATTAAATAATGGATGGCTTCAGTTTGGGGAAGGTGGCGGAGGAGTAATACTTTTCTATGTTCTGCCGATCATTGAAGTTGTTGTAACTGTGGCAGGTGGCATTGTTGGGGGAATTTACGGTGTAATCAAAAATCAGAAAGCGGGGCAGGTTTCGCAGAATAATTTAGAGTAAAATTTGTTGTTAATTGGCGGAAATTTCGTTATAGTATATATGAGTATGCCAATAGATTGGACAAAAATTCAAAAGAAATACAAGGGCCTTTGGGTGGCTTTGGCAGAGGATGAAATAACGGTTCTGGGAAAGGGTAAAACTGTTAAAGAAGCGGTTGCTGAAGCAAGAAAAAAAACCTCCAAGACTCCTTTTTTGACGCGCATGCCCGAAAAAATTGTTAGTTATGTCGGATTGATATGAAATTCAAATACAAACTGTACGGAGAAACACTTCGTCCTGTTATCTCTGTACTTGTTAAAAACAACAAGGGGGAAATAGGATACGAAGTTCTCGTTGATTCTGGAGCGGATATATGTTTTTTTGATGCTGAAATAGGAGAAGCTTTGGGAATTGATATCAAGAAAGGGAAGATGAAAGAGGTTCTGGGTGTTGGCGGAAAGATATCGGTGTATTTTTTACACAAAGTTGTAATTGAGGTTGGAGGATGGCCGTATGAAATTGAAGCAGGATTTATGCCTTGTGTAGCGGGGCATGTTATGCATTATGGAATTGTCGGCCAGAAAGGATTTTTTGACAAATTTGTCGTAAAATTTGATCTTCAAAAAAGAGAAATTGAATTGAAGAGAAAATAATTTTCAGTAAATGATATTGTTGTCATTCCCGCGACTTGTGGTGAACTCTGTTGAACCAAGGCGGGAATCCAGACTAATTGCGGTAATAATCCGGATCCCTTACAGGGACTGTCCACTCTTTCGCTCTCGGGGACTCGAGCAGAAAGAGTCTTGCGAAGCTCCTTATGGTCGCTTCTCACCCGTATTCACGGGAATGACAGAGAGAGGGATTTATTTTTATCAAATAACTTAATTTTTATGTGGAAATCTTGGCCGAATTGGGTGAGGGGAGGGGTAATTAGTGTTGTAGTGGAACTAATCATTTTTTCTCTTTCCTTTGTATACTTCCTTTTTTGTTTTAGAGGTTTTGGTGATGCCCCAGAATATTGTACTTCGATTAATTTCCTAAATTATCCGGAGAGATTTTTCTTTTTTAATTCACTAATTAATTCACTAATTGCGAACATCGTATTTTATATAATTTTAGGCTGTTTGTTCGGCTGGCTGTATGGTAAAATCAGAAATCGGAAAGAGGGGCAGGGTTCGCAGGATAATTTTCAGTGATTTTTTCTCCCACCCCCTCTGCTCGCCGACTCGCTTCTCCCCCTCAGGCAGGGGGAGAGGAAGAAAAAAACAAAGAAAAATACAAAATGACAAATAATGATAAAATAAAAATTGGATGGTTTTCGTTTTCGTGCTGTGAGGATAACACGGTTGTGATGACCGAGGTTATGAACGACCATTGGGAAGAGTGGAAGAAAATTTTTGATTTTCGGCATGTTCGCGTGCTTAAGTCCAAAAATATAATGGACGAGTTTGATATTGCTTTTATTGAGGGGGCGATGGCATCGGAAGAACAGGAAAGGCAGGTTAAAGATATACGCGGGCGATCCAAAAAGCTTGTGGCTGTCGGCGCTTGCGCCGTGACAGGGCTTCCTTCGGCCCAGCGAAATAATTTCACGCCGGAGCAAAAAGCATCCATTGATTTTCTGGTTACTCGCTTCGGCGCGCTTCCTTCCGTTAAAAAAGTCTCGGATGTGGTAAAAGTGGATGTGGAGATTCCGGGATGCCCGATGAATCCTGATACATTCTTAAACGAGGTCAATAAATTAGTGAAAGGAATGCGAGATGGAAATTAGTACCAATTAACAATAGAAATTCGAAATTCTAAGCACGAAATCCGAAACAAATCCCGAAATATTTAAATTCAAAATTCTAAACGAGAAATTATTTTTTGTTTAGATATTTGAATTTTCTTTATTTGGCTTCTTTTGTTTCGAATTTCGAATTTCGTGCTTCGGATTTAATGTCCATGCATACATTTGATCTCTCAATGGAACATATCACCAAGGTGGAGGGGAACGCATCCCTCCATTTGAAGGTGGAAAATGGGAAAGTTTTGGAAGTGAAATTTCAGATTGACGAATATAAAAGATTTTTCACGGAAGCGATGAAGGGGAAAGCGCCGGTAGCCATTCCGCCGCACTTGGCGAGAATTTGCGGGACATGCTCAAACGCGCATGTGATTTGCAGTATTGAGGCATGCGAGCATGCTTTGGGGATTTTGCCATCCGAGCAGACGAAAATTTTGCGCGCTCTTACCATGCACGGCCTTATCATCCGCGACCACGCTTTGCATCTTTATCTTTTTGTTCTTCCTGATATTTTCGGGAAAGACGCATTCATGGATTTTGACGAGAGCGATCCGGAACAGCATCAGCTTTTGCACGATGGCTTTGATGTAAAATCAGCAGGAAATTTTTTGGCGACGCTTGTGGCGGGGAGGAGCGTTCATGCTATGTATCCGGTCATTGGCGGGTTTTTGCATTTTCCGGACGAAGCGGGAATTGCCGAGGCTGTCAAAAAACTTTCCGGCGTTCGCGAGGCCGTTTTGCGTCTCATAAAAATTTTCAAAGAATCATCATTTCACTTTGACCGGAAGACGAAATATATCGCTTTGGTGCCAGATGGAAATTTTGGATACACGGATGGCACAATAATCACAAGCAAGGGAGAAAAATACGGGGAAGATAAATTCAAAGACCACTTGGAGCATGTCGTTTTGCCATACTCGCAAGCTTCTGCCTATAAATATGATGGCGAAGGGTTCATGGTGGGAGCTTTAGCCCGCATTAATTTGGCTAAAGAAAAACTTCATCCAAAAACAAAAGAATCTTTGGGCGACACGCTCGATCTTTTTCCATCAACGGACATTTTCTACAACAATTTAGCGCAAGCGATTGAAATTCTTCACTCCATTGATGAGTCAATTGATCTTTTGACGAAAAATAATTTCAAATCGGAGCCGCTCTCAACTTCGTCGGAAAAGTCTGGAACGGGAATCGGAGTTATTGAAGCGCCTCGCGGAACTTTGTATCACAAAGTTGTTATTGGCAAGGATGGAAAAGTGACCGAAGGGGAAGTGATTGTGCCGACAGGTCAGAATCAGATAAATATTGAAAGAGATGTGGCGATTTTGGTGGAGAGGCTTTTGCCGGATGAAAATATGACTAAAGAAAAAATAACTTTTGAAATTGAAAAATTAATCTGCGCTTACGACCCTTGCATGTCGTGCGCCAGCCATTTTTTGAAGGTGATATGGGAAGGGGAAAATAGGTTATAGAAGTTAGGGACTAGGGAATAGGGAAAATATAATAAAAAAGCCGGTTCGCGAAGCGAACCGGATTTTAGTTTGTTAATTTTTTTCTATTCCATTCTGCTTGTTTATTTTTTATCCATATCCAAACTTGTCCAAGTTTATAAAAATTATGTTTGGATAAATCTTCAAGGGTTAAATCTTGAGTATGAGTAGAGCAACACACTACCGCTTCTCTCAAGGTTAATTTATCGAAAACTGCTGATGCTTTTCCCCTATCAGCCATCTTTTCTTTTTCTAACTGGTGACTTGGAGGGGCGATGCTCTTGTTATAGCAAAGTATTGGCTTACAGACAAAAGACTTTTTTTGTGCCCACTTATTTCCAACTAAAACTAGAGAGTAATCTTTTGTGGCATGAAGTATAAAAAACATATCTTCTCCTTTCCTCCACAATATTATCATGGTTTAATACTTTCTGCAAGTTCTGGTTGCTCAAAATCATACGATCGTATGATTTTGAGCACATGCTGGGCAATTATGCGGTGTAATATTTTTCGCAACTTTTTAACTTTTTATTACCAATAAGATACGATCGTATCTTATTGGTAATAATTCTAAAAATTGCTTATTTATAAAGGTTTTTTTTTCAATACTCCTTTTTATTAACGGCATGTTTATGCGGGGTTGAAGTTTTTTGCTCTGGATTATGGCAAGATTTTTGAGAATGCCGAAAGAGAACTGAAAAATTCTTCCCGCATTACAGCCAGATTCAAATTGTAGCAACAAACGAGGGGGGCAAAAAAACAACCAAAGGATATTCCAAATAATCCCTGGTAATTCTTGCTTTGCAGGGCGGCACAACATAGTTGTGCCGCTTTTTTCTTGCGTAAATTTTGTTTTGGAGTATTCTTTCGGAAGAAAGGAGGTTCTTTATTTATGACCACAGAAGACAAGAAGCTGTCCGGACCGCAGTTATTTATCAGGTATGTTTTTGTATGCGGGGACGCTAAAGTGAAAGAAGGAAAAATCACTCCGGAAGAATTGAAGGAGCTTGGAAAGATTATTAAAATGGGAAGGGAACCGGACACTGCTTTTTTGGAAAAACTTTTTCCTAAGCCGGCGGAAGATATGCGGAACTTTTCCCGTTCCATAGGCGTTCCTATGTGGACCATGGAAACAGTTTCTCGATATTTTCGGAATTATCACGATCATCCGGCTGAAGAAGGCGGAAGAGATGTTTTTTTGGTTAAAGTAATCGGAATAAGTCCGAAACCGAGAATTTTAACCATTGAAATGGAGAAGTCCTGGAGGATTTTTCCTGAAACACTCTATGCGGTTAATATTTACGGGCTAGATCTTCAGGTGAAAGATATGGTTTACATCCACAAATTTATGGTTGTGGAGAAAGTGTAACAGACGCCAATTTTGCAAAATTGGCGTTTTTTTATGCCGCCTCTGCCCGGAGTCTTCGGAGGGCAGAGGCGGCATTTTTCACCGCCCCCTTTTCTTCAAGATCGGGAGGAATGGCAATTATTCTCACTTTTTTTATTTTCCCGATTTTTTGGAGGTAGCGGAGGTTGGTTAAGGCGTCAAAGTCGTGCATGCTAACTCGCGGAGCTTTGGCGAATTTTTCCAAATCTTCAAAAATCGTAATTTTATCAATGCCGACGGCGGTGTCCAGAATTACCAAATCGCCGGAATTTTCCAAATCCCACTCCTCGTTCGGGTCTTTTACTTCAAATTTTATTTCCGGAAATTCTTTTTGAAGCTCCGGCAGGATGCGGAGGGGCAGGGAATCAAAAGGAAGGTCGGGGTTTCCAAAGATGAAAATATGCATAGGGGATAGGTTATAGGGATTAGGGGCTAGGGAGAGGACAGATACATTATACCGGATTTCGCCTCCGGCGAAATCCGGTATAGAAAAGTCCCTCCGCACTAGTGCGGAGGGACTTTCCCTAATCCCTATCCCCTAGTCCCTATCTGCTTACTGATTGCGTCAATCCGTTTGATGGCAGGGCGTTCGCGCCGTAAGCGTTCGTCCAGTCTCTGTCTGTTACAGCCGAGGTTCCGGAGAGATTGGGGCTCCAGATGAAATTGTCATTCGGGTCGGAATCAACTTCGGTGGCTGTTCCCATGAGGGTGGCCAGGGCGGGATAAGCGGGATCTCCCTGAAGAACGGTGGTAACTGACGATCCGGTAGTTGCTCCGGCGACAGTTCCTCGGACTTCAAAGTATCTGGTTGCTCCGGCCGGCACTTCAAACGGCACGTTGTTCCCCGTGAGGCCTCCGGGATATATCTCTACGATTCCCCCCGCTCCCGGGTTTATTCCGTTCGCGACCAGCGCTCCTCCGCTATTTGTCCCTCCGGCCGCGGCGGAATAACTCTGGTCGGTATAAGCGTAGACATTCACGTTCGTGACCGTCGCGTTTGTCGGTATCACATTGAGAGTCATTTTGTAGATGGAAATGGATCCGTTTGCGCTGGCTGCCACCCTGAATCTCATAAGAACCGGCGTTCCGGAGAAGAGAGTGGAGTTGGAAATTGTTTCAGCCGATATTATAGGAACGCTTTTGAATATTCGGACTCCCTCGGAATTGGTAGCGGCCGCTCCGGCGGAAACTATATTTGTTCCGGAAGAGACTCCCGTGCCGTAAGTATTAGCCGGATTGGTGTTGTCATAGTCTACTCTAAGAAGAGCTCCCTCTGTTCCCGCTTGGTTCGGTCCGATCTGGGCTATAGTTGCGCGTATGATAAGCGACCTGGATGTGTTGGCCGGAATGATGAAGTCGCGGGTAAGGGTGGCGATAGTGGTGGAAGCGTTTCCTCCAAAGAAGGCGGTGCCGACTTGGTTTCCGTTAGGATCCCAAAGGGTGATAGACGAGTAGTTGGCGGCCGAGTTCAACGGAGCTGTTCCGGTAAGGCGAAGGCCTATTTGCCGAAGGTTGATGTCCTCCGCTCCGGCAGTAAATCTGATGGAATTGATAGTCTCTGTAGTTCCGGCGGCAGCCATGTGATATGAAGGGGCGGAAACGTCTTGTCCGGCTCCGATTGTTCCTCCGGTTGAAATGGTCATAACTTGCCCTATTACATCTCCCGGGTCAACAGTAACCGTTATTCCCGAAGAAAGTCCGGTAGCCGTCACGGGGGAGGCGATTCCAAAGCTTAAGGTTGATCCCGTGGGCGCGCTTGAGGATACATTGCACCGAAGAGAGAGAGTGGTCACGGTTCCTTTGGGCAAAGTGATGGAATTATCCAAAGTGAATTGAATATCGCTTCCCGAAACGTGTGTTGAAAGAGGGTTGGCTGTATTGGATCCGGAGCTTAATTGGGTGCCAGTCGGTCCATAAAGGGCGCAACCCGATACGATGTTTCCGGCTCCGCTGTGGGTATATCTGATCGGGATGGCGTTCAGCCTGAGATCTTCTCCCGAAGAAGTGGCGTCAAACTGGATATTGGCCAGGATTTTTGAAGTTTCTCCCGGAACAATTGTCTGCGACGGGGGATTGGCGGAAACGCTTACGTTCAGGGTTCCGGAATTAACAGTCATGGTATTCATGGTGATGTTTCCGACTCCGGTGAGGGAAATTCTGTTGCCGGTATTCTGTCCGGTAAGGTTTGACCAGTCCACGGAGGGATTGGTTGAAACTATGTAAGTAGTCCTGTCGGGCACTCCGGCCGGCACTTGTCCCCTTAAGGTGTATGTGGTTCTTCCGATAGGCATGGTTACCGTGCTTGTGAAGACGACTCTTTGCTGGAATCCGGCCGTGGTATCCGAGGTGGCATCGACCGGTCCGGCGACTACCGCTCCGTTTGAATCAACAAGCGTAACGTTTGTAAGAAGTTGTCCAGCTGTCGTTCCGGTTGTTCCCGCTCCTGTTCCCGAAGCGATATGGAAGGTCATTTGCTGGACTGAAATTGGTTCCCCTTTGATATCGGCGTCAAACCCTCCCAAGGGCTGGTTGGGGACGTTCACGGCAATATTCTGGGCCGGAACCGTGGATGATCTTGAGATAGTTGTTACCGTGCCGGCGCTGATGGTCGCTATTGATCCCTGGAAGAAAGGACTGCCTGAAGTGAATCCGGAGCCGGTTATCGTTCCTGTTGAAATGTTATTGGCTCGGGGCACGATTCCGTATCCGTACGTTTCGCCGGTTAGATAGATATCTGTTTCTCTGTAAATATCAAAGGCGACAGATCTGCCCGCCGCTCCCGCGCCGATAATATCTCCCTGTATCCAAACGTCTTTTGAGAATCCTCTGTTAATGACGATTCCGTTCGGGAATATTGAAGTGAAATACTTTCCGTCCGGAGATACCATTGTGTCGTAGGCGGCGCCGTCAACGTAAGTTTTGATGTTGGAAAGATCGTTCGCGGAAGCCGACCCCGTCTGATTCCAGCGGATTGACCAAAGGCGGATGTCCTCGGCTGATCCAGCGGTAATACGCACGCCAGAGAATTTATATCCGGTTGTTCCGACTTCTCTGTTTGAAGCGCTGTTAGGGTCGTAAGTTGAAACGCTTACTATGGCTGAACCCAGAGAGAGTGAAGCGTTGATTGTCTGAGCTGTTCCGGTAATGGGAAGGGTGCCGGAAATCGGGGCGGAAGTATTTACCCCGATAACGGTCAGGGAAGCCACTTGTCCGGAATAAGGCGACAAGTTCGTGTTCATGTTTCCGGCGATGGTAAGATTGCGGGTTTGGCCGGCTCGGATAGTGAAGGGTTCTCCCACCACTGTCTGGTGGTTTGAGTTCAAAGTTTTGGCGATGCCAATCTGGATTCCGCTCTCATCCAAAAGGACGATTCCGGAGAAAACCGCGTCATTGGCAAGGCCTGTCCGCTCCACGGTGATTCCGTTGACGGTAACATCACCTCCGCTTCCCGCTGTCAAAGCAAGGCGAGTGAAGGGAACTCGGGAAGCTCCTTGAGGAGCCAAAGAAACTGCCGGCTGTTGGGAGGCCGAAATGTTAAGGCCAACAGTTCCTGTTGTAGGCGGAGTTGTTGTGGCTGTTCCCCCTGTCCCTCCGCCTGTTCCGGAACCTTGGGCGATTATGCTGTTAAGGGAAGCTCTGGTAGAAGCTCCGACTAATCCCGTTCCTTTAGTGAGGCCGAGAGGAGCCAGGATCTGGTTTGCGTATTTTTCTTGAAACCTTATGACGGCTGCTCTTGTGAGCGGGCCGAAGTAGGTGGTTTCAGCCCCGGCGCCCCCAACTAACCCGGGCGCGTTCACTCGCGTATCAGGCGAAGAATTTAAAAATGCCTGGAGCTGGCGCACATCCTCTCCCTGCGATCCTAAAGTTAAGGTGCGAGTGAAGAAAGCGGCGGTTCCTCCTGTCCCGCCTGTCCCCGTCGTTCCGGTCATCGCGTTAAGTTGCGCCTGGAGTTGCTGTATTTGAGCCAGGATACTCGCGATTTGGGCCTGTTGCGCGGGAGTTAAACTCTGGCTTTGCGCTGTTTGCCCGAAAGAAGACGCGGGAATAAGGAAAAATGCGGGCAAAACAAGGAAAATAAAGAGCCTTTTTAAATGGTTTTTCATACTTAATTATTAAATTAACTATTAATGCGAATCTCGTTAGGCGGACAACAGCCCCACAGAGCCGTTTTTGGAGA
>CAYGHQ010000024.1:0-15792 GCA_964349845.1 uncultured Candidatus Saccharibacteria bacterium | reverse complement strand
GCTAATTGACCTATTTTTCATTAGACTTATTTTAAACGATCGTTTAATATAAGTCTAATGAAAAATTGGCAAAATTCCAAAAAAATATGGAAAAGGAAATAGAAAAAAGAATATATATTGGAGAGTTAAAAAAGTTGGTTGGAAAGGAAGTTGTTATCAAGGGCTGGGTGGATATTCGCCGGGATCACGGCAAGCTCATTTTTATTGATCTTCGTGATGTGTCCGGAAAAGTTCAGATGGTCGCCTTGCCGAATCACAAAGAAGCCCATGAAGTAGCAAGCAAGGTTCGTCCGGAATGGGTGCTTGAGGTTTCCGGCAAAGTGAACGCCCGTCCGGAGAAAATGGCCAACAAAGACGAGCCTAATGGTTCGGTAGAAATTGAAATTCTTTCCATAAAAATTTTAAATGAATCGGAAACTCCTCAGATAGACGTGCGAAGCGACGGAAAAGAAATCGGGGAGGAAGCTCGGTTGAAATACCGCTACTTGGACTTGCGCCGTCCCCGCATGCAGAAAAACATCCGCAATCGCCATAAAGCTATAAAATTTACTCGGGATTTTTTTGATAAAGAGGGATTTATTGAGATTGAAACCCCCCTTCTTACAAAATCTACTCCCGAAGGTTCGCGCGATTATGTAGTGCCTTCTCGTCTGGAAAGAGGAAAATTTTACGCTCTTCCTCAGTCGCCCCAGCAGTACAAACAGCTCCTTATGGCTTCCGGGATGGAAAAATATTTTCAATTCGCGAGATGTCTTCGCGATGAAGATACAAGAGGAGATCGGCAGCCGGAGTTCACCCAGATGGACTTGGAAATGAGCTTTGTGGAAAGAGAGGATGTTATGGCTGTAAACGAAAAAGCTTTGATTGAGCTTGTAAAAAATGTTTATCCGGAAAAAGAGATCCAGGAAATTCCTTTCCCTCGCATCACTTACAAAGAAGCAATGGAGAAATACGGAAATGATAAGCCGGATATTCGCAAGGATAAAAACAATCCGAATCTTCTGGCGTTTTGCTGGGTGATTGATTTTCCCTTTTTTGAAAAAGTTGACCTCTCGACAAGCTCGGGGCAGGTAAAGGCTGATTGGACTTTTACGCACAATCCTTTTTCAAGGCCGAAGCCGGAGCATATGGAGTGGCTTATGAAAAAAGAAAAAATCGGAGAAATTTTGACTACTCAATATGATGTCGCCCTTAATGGTTATGAAATTGGCGGGGGAAGTATCAGGAACCATCAGCCGGAAGCTCTCCAGAAAGTTTTTGAAATTATGGGGCATAAAATAGAAGATATTGAGAAAAATTTCGGCCATATGCTCCGGGCTTTTAAAACCGGCACTCCTCCTCATGGCGGAATCGCTTGGGGGTTTGATCGTCTGATGATGATTTTGGAAAATGAGCCTAATATCCGGGAAGTTATTACTTTTGCCAAAACTGGAGAAGGGAAAGATTTAATGATGGACTCTCCCTCGGAGATTTCCAAGGAGCAGTTGCTGGAGTTGGGAATAAAGATAGCCACTAGGGAATAGGGAAAGGGATTAGGGACTAGGGTTTAGCCCTTCGACTTGCTCAGGGTAAACCACTAGGGAAAAAGATAACCCCCTTTCCGCTATGCGGAAAGGGGGTTTGAAGTTTTGATTTTTTTATTTATTTTTGATGCCGGACGAGGAAATTATGCTTAATTGTCTGGGAAGCTTCTCTAATTTCTTCTTCGGTCTCATGTTGGCCGAAAAGGGCTCTGGCAAAGAGGGGCAGGGTTATACTGTCGTGGGTTATTCTTGCCCTATCTGCTTTGGTGGCGAGTCCGTCCGTAACCTGACATCCTCCTATTAAAAAACGTTGAAAGGCACCCACAAAAACCGAAGGCGATAAATCATGGAGCTTTTCTACAAAAAGCACAAAATTTTCAGCCTCCATTTCTCCTAGGTCGATGCGAATTCCCTGGTATATCATTTCCAACATTTGAGACGACAAATCCTCATTTGACGGGGGACGGCCGGCATAGTAGCCCACATCCATTAGCAGTGTCTTTTTTGTCCATTTCAAAACAACATCTTGAATGTCTTCAGGTTTTATTTTCTTCATTTGGAAACCTTTTTAGAAGATCTTTTCCAGTCTTTTTGTGCTAAATAGCTCAAATTCAAAGCTGGATTCTGCCTTTAATTTTACACTAATAGTTATTTTTGTCAACTTTATGAAATTGCAACAAAAGTTGTATCTTTTAGGGAATCATGATAGTTTTTCTGATTAGATACCGTTCCCGAAGTATCTTTGACAAATGACAATAAGAAAACGGCCAGAAACCGTCTTTTTCGGCATGAAGCCTTTTTGCAATTCATAGGGAAACAAAAGAAAGAGGTAAATTATGACCTTATTACGGTTAACTTGGTTGGCAAAGGTTAAAAGCGGCAACAAAAAAAACTTGCACGATATGGCATATCGGTGGCACGGAAAAACATATACTCCTTTTCTTGGAGATCCTGTATTTTGCGGAATAAATACAGTTACAATATTCATTTGGTCAATTACGCTTATAATACTTGGTTGGTCAACAGGCATTGGTCTTTGGCACCACTTCAATATTTATTCAACAAGAATAATATTTTTTCTTGGCGGTATGGGAACGGTGTTTGGTTTCCTCCTTCCTTTTATGACAGCATGGCTTGGCGGAAGCCATCATTACTTTCGTCATCCCTTTTGGGAGTGGCAAAGAGCGAGAGAATTCTGCCAAGCAATCACTTTGCTTGAAAAGTGGGAGGGTGCCAAATTTAATTTAAAGTGGTCCCTTAAAGAGGTTGAAGAATCGGCGCTTGGACTTTTGAAACATCAGGCTCAAAAAAAAGTTAAAGGTTTAGAAGCCGATTTAAAAGATTTTGACAAAGCCCACGAAGAGGATTTTTCCTGGGAGAGGCCTTATACAGTGGGAAAACGACGGAAGCTGGAAGAAAAGCGGGAACATGAACGTCTCCTATTCAAAGTCATGTTGCATAAACTTATTAATCTTGCAGAGATTCCTAATGACTATGGTTTTTATTACGAGAGGGAAGTAAAAACAGGGGCGTTGGAGTTGGAGGCTGCAGAAAACGCTTGAGTTCTTTGTGGTTTAGTTTTTCAAGGCGCAACCATTTAATGGTTGCGCCTTTTATGTTTTTAATAAAAAAGAATGTTAAAATGTAAGTATGGATTTTCAGGTAAAAACCGAAATTTTTGAAGGACCATTAGACTTGCTTTTGTCGCTTATTGAAAAGCGGAAGCTTTTTATAAATGAAATTTCTCTTTCTAAGATTGCCGACGACTATGTGGAATATGTGAAAAAGATCGGAGAATTTCCGATTAAGGACAGCGCTGAATTTATTTTGATTGCTTCAACTTTGCTTCTCATAAAATCCCGTTCCCTCTTGCCTTCACTTCCTTTGACCACGGAAGAACAGACGGACATCGCCGATTTGGAAAAGCGCCTCAAAATTCTGGAAAGAATGAGAGAGCTTTCTCATCACATCAAAGAGAGGTTCGGCAAAGAAATAATTTTTTATCCGCAGGCGCGAAAAATGGAGCCGGTTTTTTCCCCGGATGAGAGTATGAAAAAAGAAAATTTATGGATGGCTATTAAAGAAGTCTTAAAAAATCTGCCGAAAAAAGAATTTTTGCAAAAAGTGGTGGTGGACAAAGTTATTTCTCTTGAAAAAATGATTGAAAATTTGGCCGAGAGAGTGAAATCCAATTTGCGGATGAGCTTCAAAGATTTTTCCAAAATGGGGAGGGAAAATAAGGTGAATGTTATCGTAAGCTTCTTGGCGATGCTGGAGCTTGTAAAGCAAGGAGCGGTAAACGTGGTGCAAGAAACGAAGCATGGAGATATAATGATGGAAACCACTAACTTGGATATACCAAGATATGGAAATTGACCTAATTACCTAATTTCTAATTAACCTAAATAAATCCCAATAAGAAGAAAACCTAATTAGATATTGGTGCTTGGGGCTTTATTAGAAATTAGGTAATTAGGTCAATTAGAAATTTGCAACCGTTTATACAAAAATACTTACTTTAAAAAGTTTTAAATTATATGAATTTAGAGTCATTAATTGAAGGTGTTTTATTCTGGAAAGGCGAGCCGGTTTCTATAAATAAACTGGCGGAGATTTTTGGCGTGGGAGAGGAGGAGATAAAAAGCGCTTTGAAAATTTTGGAAGAAAAATTAGCGGGCAGGGGAGTCCGGCTTATTTTTAAGGATGACGAAGTAGCTATGGGGACGGCAAGCGAGATGAGTGAAATTATTGAAAAATTAACTAAAGAGGAGTTGGTTAAAAATTTAGGAAAAGCCGGATTGGAAACGCTTTCAATCATTATTTATCGCGGGCCCATTTCCCGAAAAGAAATTGATTATATCCGAGGAGTAAATTCCAGTTTCATTATCCGAAATCTCCTTGTCCGGGGGCTTGTTGAAAAAGTGACAAACCCCAAAGACGAAAGGATGTTTCTCTATAAGCCCACTTTTGAGCTTCTTTCCTACTTAGGAATTTCCAAGATTGAAGATATGCCCGAGTTTGGCGAAGTCAAAAAAGAAATTGAAGAGTTTAAAAAATCAGAAGAATCGGAAAAGAACACCACCCCTCCGCCTCGCCCCGAAGAATTTGATGGGGCTTCGGCTCCTTCCCTCGACTGAGGGGAGGAGGAACACCCCAAGATCAAGGTCTTTCCACCCCTCCTGCCTGAGGAGGGGGCACGAGTCCGCTGTGTGCTTCTTCATTCCAGATGTTTGTCCCAAATGTCAGTCGAAGGACATCTTGCATAGCGCTATTACATGGGATGCCGGGTCCAAGGATTATGCAATACGTCAATCTTTCCGAAAATGTAAAAATTGCGGTTATACAACATCTTCGTCTAGAAGTCTGGGTTCGTTCTTCAGAAAAGAAGGTCTGTAACTTCAATTATCATTTGTCGCAAAAGTCCACGCAGGTTTGCGTGGACTTTTTTAGTGTTTTCAAAAAGAAGGGGTATGTAGAAATCAGGTCTCAACCCCACTTCATCAAGATTTCGCGGGGTGCAATTACCAGAGAAACCTGGTTTTAGGGATAACCAAAAAGACTTCCGTGAGGAAGTCTTTTTCCCGACCAAGCAAGCCCCGTACAAGAAGTTAACATTGTCTATAAAGTTATCAAAGAATATATAGCAATCCTCATATCTTTTAGTTACCGAATATAAAAAAATAATTTCTCTACGGGGCAAGCCTTTCATTTTTGAAAAGCCTCGCGGAGCTGCTTAGGAGTTTCAAGCGAGGAAGCCGACTGGAGGCATTGTTTGACGAGCCTGTCTTCAGGCGAGGAGTTATGCCGGGAAGTCGAGCTTCCGAGCTTTGAAACTCCTTGGGCAACGAGCGGAGGAATTCGCCAGAAGGCGAATATCCGTGCTTTTCAAAAATGAAAGGCTCGCGCCTTTTTATTCCTTTTTCCGGCTAGCCCTCGACCTATCAACCTTCGTAAGTTCTTGCTTGCGCAAACGGACATTTTTAGGGGTAACTTCCAGATATTCATCTTCTTTCATGATTTCAAGACCCCGTTCAATAGTAAGTCGGGTCGGAGGAATAAGGTTAATGGCGTCTCCGGTATTTACGTTTCGATAATTCGTGAGAATCTTATTTTTTGTCGGGTTAACGTCAAGATCCTCTCCCTTGCTTGTGTTTCCAATAATCATTCCCTCATAAACAGGAATAGCTGGATCAATGTAGATAACCCCCCTCTCTTGAAGTTTAAAGAGCGAGTAGGCAAGAGCCTGGCCGTTCTCCATGGAGATCATGGAGCCGAAAGCGTGCTTTTCAATGTTGCCCGCCCACGGCCTAAATTCAATAAATCTTGAAGCTAAAATGCCTTCTCCTTTTGTATCTATTACAAATTCTCCGCGGAAGCCCAAAAGCCCGCGAGTAGGAATTTCAAAAGTGAGGCGAGTTTGGTTTTCGTGATCTTTCTGGTTCATCAAAACTCCGCGTCTGGCTGAGAGTTTTTGAATTATTTCGCCCGTGTAGGCGCTCGGGATATCAACAATCGCTTCTTCGTAAGGCTCGCATTTAACGCCGTCAATTTCTTTGGTGATGACTTGCGGTTGAGACACTTGCAACTCAAAACCTTCTCTTCGCATATTTTCAAGAAGGATGGCGATGTGAAGTTCTCCCCGGCCAAACACCTTGAAGAAATCTCCATTGGAGAAATCAATCTTAAGTCCGACGTTTATTTCCAATTCTTTTTGGAGCCTCTCGCGGATCTGGCGGGTGGTAACGAATTTGCCCTCGCGTCCCGCAAAGGGAGAATTATTCACCAAAAAATCAAGAGAGATTGTCGGCTCGTCAATGGCGATAGCAGGCAAAAGCTCCTCGTTTTCATTTTCGCAGACAGTATCGCCGATATAGATAGAAGGCAAACCAGCTACCATGACAATGTCTCCGGCAAAAGCTTCCTTAGCCTCTTCTTTTCCCATTCCGAGGAATGTGTAAAGCTTGATGATTTTTCCCTTTTCAATTTTTCCATCCGGCTTTTTTACGAACACGCTTTGACCGTCTTTTATCTTTCCTTCGTAAATTCTTCCGATAGCAAGCCTGCCCAAAAAGTTATCGTATCCCAGGTTGAAAGGCTGCATCCGGAGGGGAAGAGAAGTATCCGACTTGGCTGGAGGGACTGTTTCCAAAATAACGTCAAGAAGGGGAGTTAAATCTTTTGAGTTGTCCGCAAGATTCCTTTTGGCGATTCCATCCCGGCCGACGGCAAAAACAGTGGCGAAGTTTAATTGTTCGTTATTTGCCCCAAGCTCCATGAAAAGCTCCAAAACTTCCTCCTCGGCTTCTTCCGGCCTTGCCGCCGGTTTGTCTATTTTATTTATTATCACAATCGGCTTAAGCCCCAATTCAAGAGATTTTTTGAGGACAAAGCGGGTCTGTGGCATGGGGCCTTCCTGAGCGTCAACAACAAGAAGAACTGTGTCAATGGATCGCAAAACTCGCTCTACTTCGGAGCCGAAATCGGCGTGGCCGGGAGTGTCAACAATGTTTATTTTTGTCTCTTTATAATTGAGCGAAGCGTTTTTGGCGTAAATGGTAATCCCGCGCTCTCTTTCAAGATCGTTTGAATCCATGGAAACTCCTTCTCCTTTAACCATTCCGGTTTGGCGCATCAAAGCATCCGTCAAGGTAGTCTTGCCGTGGTCAACGTGGGCTATTATGGCTATATTTCTTATTTCCATGTTTAACGTTTTATTAAAATGAGGAATTTCTCTGGCCAACGCTTGCCCCGTACCGAAAATTCTTATTTTCTGGTACCGGGGTGGGCGATAATTGCGATGTTACGAATTTCCATTCTCTCTTCCCCTTTCCCCCTCAGTCGAGGGGGAATTGAAGGGGGTGGTGTTTATAATTAAAAAACAAGCCCTCGGCTCATTTATTTAGGAATGACAGATTTGGATGCAGTTCGAGGCGCAAGTGAGGATAGACTGGAGACGTATTTAAAATACGGCGAGAGTCTGCCGGAACGAAGCAACGAAGAAATGCGCCAAATCTGTCATTCCTAACTCTATTAAAACAAATTTAAAGAGATTTGACAAGTTTTAAGCTATTTGGTAAGTTTTGGATAAAATAGTTCTTAAAAATAAACGAAAGGGTAAGAAATGAATAATTTAATACTTGTTAGGCATGGAGAACGGACAGATGAAGGGATGCGGAGCAGACTAACTGCGGAAGGAAGAGAAAAAATATCTCGGTTGGGTAAAATTCTTCTGGAGGGTAAAACTATCTCTGGGGGGAGAGAATTAGGGAATGACTTGATGATTTTCTCGTCCCCCATGCTCTGGATGATTCAAAGCATGGATTTGCTTGCTGAAATTTTGCTTGGGGAAGGTAGTGGATGCAAAACCACTCCGTCACTAAAGATGGAAGCTCGAGTGGATGACGATTGGCAGATTCTTCTTAGTCTTATTAGGAAGCAGGCGTCTCATTGCTCAACCTTAATTATTGGCGCTCATGAAGACACGGCGAATATATTTCCGTTTTTCCTTGCGGAACGGTATCTTTCCATGGGACAAGAAGAAATTTCACCGAGTTGGTATCAGACAGTAGATTATGGGCAGGCAAAATTTATTGATTGCATTGCCAAGACTTGTTGCTTAATTGTTCCTTGATTTTTCAAGGGCGGGTTTGATAACACTTGCAGGCGGGGTCGCGAAGCGAACCCGCCTTTTTCATACTTCTTTTGTTTTGCTATACTACTTTCTATCACTCTCTGTTTTCCTCTCCCCCTCTTTAGAGGGGGAGTGCCGAGTCTTCGAGGCGAGGGGGTGATGTTAATAGTTACAGGGAGACAAAAAATATGTCCACCATCTCTAAAATTATTGCCAGAGAAATCCTTGACTCCCGCGGAAATCCCACTGTAGAAGTTGATTTGGTTTTGGAGGACGGTTCTTTCGGGCGGGTGGCTGTTCCATCCGGAGCATCCACCGGAAGCCACGAAGCGGTTGAACTTCGGGATGGCGACAAAAAGCGCTATGGGGGAAAGGGTGTTTTAAACGCGGTCAAAAATGTAAACGAAATTTTGGCTAAAGAATTGTCTGGAAAAGATTTTGACCAAAAGTCTCTGGATGAAAAAATGATTTCTCTTGATGGTACGGAAAACAAAGGCGCTTTCGGCGCTAATGCCATTTTGGGCGTGTCCATGGCTTTTTCTCGGGCTGTCGCGGTAAGTCAGAAAAAACCTTTGTATAAATATTTTTGCGATATTGCCGAGACAGGAAAGCCTTTATCTCTTCCTGTTCCCATGATGAATATTTTAAACGGCGGAAAGCACGCCGAGAATTCCACTGATATTCAGGAATTTATGATTGTTCCCAAAGGAGCTCCGAATTTTAAGGAAGCCCTTCGTTATGGGGCGGAAGTTTTTCACACTCTTAAAAAAATTCTTCATGAAAAAGGAGAAAGCACTTCTGTCGGGGACGAGGGAGGTTTTGCTCCCGGACTTCCTTCCAACGAATCTGCGCTCGATGTCATTATTGAAGCGATCGTAAAGGCTGGATACACGCCATGCAAAGATATTTTTATCGCCATTGATGCGGCGGCTACAGAATTCTACAAAGACGGAAAATATGATTTGGCGAGAGATGGCAAAAAGTTAACCAGCGCGGAGATGGTAGATTTTTACGCGGACTGGGTCGCCAAGTTTCCGATTATTTCCATTGAAGACGGCCTGTCAGAAGATGATTGGGACGGGTGGAAGATGCTTACCGAAAAAATGGGTAAAAATGTTCAGCTTGTCGGAGACGATCTTTTTGTGACAAATATCAAAAGATTGGAGAAGGGGATCAAAGAGGGGATAGGAAATTCCATTTTGATAAAACTAAATCAGATAGGCACTGTTTCTGAAACTATTGACTCCATCAAAATGGCATACGAGGCCGGCTACACCGCTATTGTTTCTCACCGCTCCGGCGAAACTGAAGATTCCACGATTGCTGATTTTGTCGTTGGTTTAGGTTGCGGTCAAATCAAAACTGGCTCCCTCTGTCGATCTGAACGCGTTGCTAAATACAATGAACTATTGAGGATTGAGGAGGAAATAGGGGAAGGGACTAGGGAATAGCCACTAGCCACTAGGGAAGAAAGAAAAAAGAAAATCAAAGAGAGAGAATTAATGGAAAACTTGTAGAAAATAGGTAGAAAATTTATTGAAAAAATCCCCCGAAGGCCTGCAGGCCTTCGGGGGATCGTGTTTGAAATTACCAACTTATTTTCTGGTGGCTTTTTAGAAACAAGCCGTCTTTTTCCCTAAACCCAGAGTCAAATAGAACCTTCTGTAATTCTAAAGCCATTCTGAACGGAATAGTTTTCGCGCTTCTTGGTTCATGGGCAGCTTGATAATCGGCTTTCAAAAGATCTTCCACATTCTGAACTCCATACAGCTCGCGAAGCCTTCCTTCGTCTTCCCGGTTAATGGGAAGAACTGATATACTCATCTTCTTTATTTTCTTTTTGCTGTACAGGCGAATTTGCGAAGGATGAATTTCCGGAAGTTCAGGGTAATCTTCTTTTGTAAAACCTAGCCGAAACAATCCTTCACGAATGTCATTGATTGTTTCTGATCCGGAGAATCTGAACTGCGATAACTCTCTGGTCTCTTTTAAGAGAAGTAAGTAGATTGTCGTTATATTCGCATTCTCCAAAATATGGGCTGTTCGTATGTTAAACCCCGCTTGATAAATCGTCAGCTTTTTGGCCGCTTCTTTGTCAACAGGTTGCTCGTAACAATTGACTTGCATAGGCTGATCTACAGTATTCACTTTCCCTCCTTGTATTTTTTATCCCTTCGCCTTCTCGTGTTAAGCCGACTTGTTGGGTTTTCTAAGAACTAAACGTTTGTTTGAACAGAAATCCAATACTCCTCATATTAGAATATGTCCAGTCAGTTTTCACTTTTCGGTGAATTCAAGATGGATTTAGAATGAATCCATCTTTCTCTGCTATTTTACTATTTTTAATCATACTCCTTAATATTTTCTTTGTCAATATACAATTATTCTCTGCGATCGCGTAAAATAGTTGTATGGGAAAAATGGAAGAAGAGTCTAAAAGAAGGACGAAAAAGAACGAGCTCCGAAAAATAATTTTACAAAGCGTTGCGGCGGCCGGTCTTTTGAGTATGGCCTTGCTTGCCCCAAATGTTATTCAGGTCTTGGAAGCTTTTGGCTATAAACCAGGGAAGCGCAAAGAAGAAATCATCGGCATATCCAGAAGAAAACTTGTAGAAAAAGGTCTTTTGAAATATGAAGGGAAATTTTTGAAGCTGACAAAGAAGGGGGAGTCAGTTCTCCGTCATTTGGAACTAAAAGATTTTAAACTTAAAAAGCCTAGGAAATGGGATAAAAAGTGGAGAATAATTAGTTTTGACGTAAAAGAAAACCGGAAAGAAATTAGAGACAAAATTAGAAAATCCCTCGTTTCTATTGGGTTTGTCTGTTTGCATAGAAGTGTATGGGTTTATCCATACGATTGCGAAAACTTGATCACTTTGTTAAAAGCTGATTTTGAAATTGGAAAAGATGTTTTGTATATAATTGCTGACGCTATAGAAAATGATAAATGGCTCAAGGAAAAATTCAATTTAGAGGATAAGCCGGAAAAACCTTCAAAAGTTGAAAAGGCTATAGGAGATTTTCTTTTTGGTCCGGATAAGAAAAAATAATTTCTTTGCCTTCTTATTAAATGGCGAAACCATTTTTGCCATACAATCATTTTACGCGATCGCGTAAAATGATTGTATGGCAGTTTTGTATTTATATTTCTATTTCTATTTATATTTCCTTCCTTCCCTTCTTTCTTATTTCTTCCATATCTTTAACTTCTATTTTTGAAATGTGAAAAAGAGAAAAAAACCGCCCCGAGGCTTTGCGAGGGGCGGTTTTGTTATGCGGGGTTTTATATTTAGCGGGTCATCAAACAGTTTGAAGGGGAATTTTGGGGTGGCGTTGCCTAATTTTATTATTTTTTAGGTTATGGCCAACCTCCCGCAAATTTCTCAAAAACTCCGCTTCGGCCGGAGAAAATGGCCAACCTCCCGCAAATTTCTCAAAAACTCCGCTTCGGCCGGAGAAATCCGGCTTCTTTTTTGGAAAAAATTTTCTGTGCCAGGATCGAAGCACCGAATTTGGATACTCTTCATAAAAACTTCCTTTTGGGTTGAACTAATTTAAAAACAATATATAGTATTTTATATGAAGATGCAAGACCTCAAAAAATTAAAAATGTCGGAAGGGTCGGGGGTTTATCTCTTCAAGAATGGCCGGAAAATCCTTTATATCGGCGAGGCGGTTGCGGATTTTTTTATGGGGCCGAATAGCGAAAAAAATAAAACAAGATAATAAGTTTAAAGCTGACGTATGAAAAATAAAAAGCTCCGCGCGAATCCTGTACTATGTGCAGGGTTAAGCGCGGGGCTTTTCAATTTATTCGCGGGAATGGAGAGGGTAACTCTCTTTTGGATTCATTTCCGCCCACCGCGCCCGGTCTACCGAAGGCGGTGTTGCTTGGAAATGGCGTCCTCCGCCATCCAATTCTTTAACCTTCCCGCGGCGGGGAGGTCCTCCGCCGTCAGGACGCAATTCTGCCTGTTCGCCATCGCGTTTTTGATACGACGGACGATATGTTGGTCCTCCTTTTTTAAATTTGTTTGGAGGAATCCCTATCACAGCTCTTTTTGGCATACCTGTTCCTTTCTTTGTTTTTTCTCAATCCGAAAAGGATTTAAGAAGTTTTTGTGCTTTGCAGGTAAGTATGGAAAAATAAAATGGAAAAGTAAAGCCCCGCGCTTCGCGCGGGGCAATCATTGCAAGCTCTATCATTTAATAATTCTCTTGTAATCAACAACTGTCCAGATTGCTGCCAAAAAAGAGGCGACAGCCAGTAAAATAAACGGGTGATCCCGCAGAGACCAGTCATATTTTATTTTCAAGAAAGATATTACTATGACAGAAGCTAGCACAGCAACTTTTATGGTCCAATGGGCGGTTAATAAAAGTCTGGTGTGTCTGACAAATAAATTACTCATAACTCCCTTTCTTTTGAAGAACTTTTCTGGCAATTTAGCATATTTTATGGTATTTGTATAGTATCTGTTGTTTTTGTGAGAGGAGATTCCTCTCCCCCTCGACTGAGGGGTGAAGGGCGAAGACTTGGAGCCCTGCAAGACTCTTTCAGTCCGAGTCTCCGAGGACGAGAGAGTGGACAGTCCCTGTAAGGGAGAGGCGAGGTCTTCCGAGCGGAGGGGGAGCTCCGAATCCTAATAGAACACCTCCCCTCCGCCTCGCAAAGCCTCGGCACCTCCCCTCTACTGAGGGGAGGAGGGATCCTTCGTGTGAATGATAGAAATACATGCTAAATAACAAATTCAACTTAAATCTAAATTTTCTCCAGCGGGCGACCCCGGTAGTAAAGCTCTCGGACTCGCTTACTACGGGGCGAGAAGTGGTAGTTCTATATTTTAAATATGTTAAATAATAAATTTCAACTTAAATCTAAATTTGCTCCAGCGGGAGATCAGCCTCGGGCGATAAAAGAGCTTGCGGAGGGAATCAAAGGGGGCCATCGGCATCAAACTCTCCTTGGAGTAACAGGCTCCGGAAAGACTTTTACCATGGCTAATGTTATTGAGGCTATCCAAAAGCCTACGCTTGTTATTGCTCACAATAAAACGCTCGCTGCCCAACTCGCCCAAGAATACCGGGAGTTTTTTCCGGACAACGCGGTTCATTATTTTGTTTCTTATTACGACTACTATCAGCCGGAGGCGTATATGCCTATTACCGATACTTACATTGAAAAAGAAGCTCAAATCAACGAAGAAATTGAGCGCCTCCGCCATGCTTCCACGCAGGCTCTTCTCACGAGGCGGGATGTTATTATCGTCGCTTCCGTTTCCTGTATTTACGGTTTGGGCTCTCCCGAAGAATACGAAAAAGTAAATATGAAAATAGAAAAGGGAATGAAAGTTTCCCGGAACGATTTTATCCGCGCTCTTGTAGGTATTCACTTTGAAAGGACGAACGCCGACCTTGCGCCCGGACTTTTTCGGGCAATCGGAAATTCGGTGGAGATCATGCCTGTGTCGGAAACGGTTGTTTATAGGATTCAGTTTGAAGGAGATGGAATTTCAGAGATCCAGAAAATTGACGGGGTTTCCCGCGTGATTTTGGAAAAAGACATTAAGGTTTTCTTCCTTTTTCCGGCCAAGCATTTCATAACGGAAGAATCGCAAGTAAAAAAAGCTATTGCCACTATTAAATCGGAACTTAAAGATCAGCTTAAAAAATTTGAAAAAGAAGGGAAGCTTTTGGAGGCGGAAAGGCTGAAACGCCGGACAAGCTACGATCTGGCTATGATAAAAGAAATCGGATACTGCAACGGGATTGAAAATTATTCCCGACATTTTTCGGGCAAGTTCCCCGGCGACCCGCCGGATACGCTTTTGTCATATTTCCCCCATAAAAAAAACGGCGAGCCGGACTTTTTTACTGTGATTGATGAATCGCACGTTTCCGTTCCCCAGCTTCGCGGGATGTATGCCGGGGATGCTTCTAGAAAAGAAACTTTAGTAGAGCATGGCTTCCGCCTGCCTTCGGCCAAAGACAACCGGCCTCTTAAATTTCCCGAATTTGAAGAGCGGGTAGGGCAGGTAATTTACACCTCGGCTACTCCGGGGCCCTATGAAAAAGAAAAAAGCGCCCACGTTGCCGAACAGGTTATCCGCCCGACCGGACTTATTGATCCCCAAGTGATAGTCCGGCCGATTGTCGCGAAAGGGGAATACAAAGGTCAGGTCAAAGATTTTATAGAGGAAGCGCTTAAGGTTATAAAAGGCGGATCAAGGGCCATGGCGACTACTCTTACCAAAAAGATGGCCGAGGATTTGAGCGAGTATCTCAAAGAGAAAGGAGTAAAAACGGAATATCTGCACAGCGACATTGAAACTCTGGAGAGAATTCGGATTTTGACGGATTTCCGAAGGGGGAAATTTGACTGCTTGGTCGGGGTGAATCTCCTCCGCGAAGGATTAGATTTGCCGGAAGTTTCTTTTATTGGGATTTTGGACGCGGATAAGGAAGGATTTTTACGTTCGGAAACTTCTCTTATCCAGACTATCGGGCGCGCCGCCAGAAATATTGATGGTCGGGTTATTCTTTACGCGGATAATATGACAGGCGGAATGGAAAGAGCGATAGGGGAGACAAACAGAAGAAGAAAACTTCAGATGGAATACAATAAATTCCACGGCATTACTCCGAAGACGATTGAAAAGAAAATCCACGACATTACCGAGGGAATGGAGAGCGAGCACGACAAAGCGGTCAAGGAGCTTTTGATTTTGGATCGGGCAACTTACGGAGGAGATAAAAGAAAAATGATCCGCGACAAAGAAAAACAAATGGCGGAAGCGGTTAAGGTTTTGGATTTTGAAACCGCGGCGATTTTAAGGGATGAAATCAAGATGCTGAAAGATACAAAATCCCTCGGCCACAAAGCTGGCCACTCCCTTTACTCCCACCCCCCACCGAAGACGGAGCCCCCCTCGGGCAGGAGGGCTGGGGAGAATTAACACCTTTAAAAAAGGAGGTGTTCTGGCTTTGCAGAACGGAGGATTTATCTGGGTTTTTGACAAAATACAAAAATTGTGTTATAACTAAAAAAGTGTTTGACAATGAAACCAGAGTGCGGTATCATATACAATAGTTAGAACATTGAATTATTTCTCTTCGCCAGATTGGGTTTAAGCCAGCTAAAATATGGCTTAAAATCAGTCTGGCGCAGAGAATTGGTGGTTTCTTGTAAAACCTGCGCTTTTCTTCCTTGAGAAAATAGTATTAAAAACAAGGTAGGGAATTCGCCGAGTCCACGTTCCCCGATCAGTGATCACCTGCAATAATGCAGGATCGTAGAAATACCAGGAAGAAATTCACCTAGCCGGAAGGACTCTCTGGCAAAATGAGCTCCGCGTCCTGCAGACGTTCTGTCCCCGTTATAAACGGGCATGAAAGTCTGCAATGGACTTATCCGGAGCAATATGGTGGCAACTTAGGCACGCACGGCCGCGCGGTTATTTACCGCCCCGCCAGCCATTGTGCCATGTTGTCACCTAAATCCGTTGTGTACTTAGTATCAACGGTGATTGGGGTTAGGATCTTCATTGATTCTAGCCCCATTTTTTTATGCCTTAAAAAATAAAAAATTCTTAAAAAATTATGAACTTATTCACCATGGTGAATAAGTTCATAATTTTT
>CAYGHQ010000023.1:1957-15935 GCA_964349845.1 uncultured Candidatus Saccharibacteria bacterium | reverse complement strand
AACATCGCCAGATGATAAACTTATTTGGGTATCATTTCAGGATGAGAGAATACTAGGACAGTCCGCTCTTTTGTCGGAGCCTTATTTTTTGAGACTGGTTCTAGCTTCCTTTATTTGGAAATTGCCTCCGTGGCGTATAATCAGCCAGTCCATTTTTTGGTCCCAAGGGTTCAGGGAAAGTTTTTGTTCGGACACATTGTCAATATCGCACACGCCCACCCTTATCCACTCTCGTGGCACCGCCACGAGAAATCTGTCAAACCATCCTCCGCCACGCCCTTTTCTGCCTCCAAACAAATCAAAAACACTGCCTGGCAAAAAAATGATCGCTTTCTTATTTCCTACTTCAGAAATTATTTTCTCGGCGCATTTTTTCGGATCACTCTCCTTGGACCGAGGAACAACTATTATTTTTTTATTACATTTGAAACGCTGAAATAACAAGCAGGGATCAACCTCATCCGGGAGCGGCTTGTACGCGATACATACAAGGGCTTCAGAGACAATTGATGTGAATTTCCGAAGTGAACTCATGAATTTTGATGTAAACAAGTCATATTTTCCCCACAGATGGATTTCTTTCTTCCAGAATTCGTATCTCCGGACAATACAGAGAACGTATGTCGCCGGCCAGATAAAATGAACCTGTCACCAAGAGAGCGTCTTTCTCTGACAATTTGCCCTTGGCAGCGCCAAAAGCTTCCACCGGATCGGAAAAAAGATGAACCTTGCAAGTTTTACCACAATACTTTATCGCGCCTTTGAGTAAAATCTTGGGATCAACAGATTGCCTTCCCGGCACGCTGAAGCGCGTCACATATATTTCATCGGCATGCGGGCTTACAATACGCATCATATTTTTCCAGTCTTTGTCTCTTGAAATGGCTATCACAAGAAAAAGTCGCTCATATTTCATTTTCATTAAATTATACACGGTACTTTTCATCTTTGACGGATTGTGCGCCCCGTCTATGATGATAAAAGGACGCTTTCTTACTACTTCAAACCTCGCCGGCAAAGACGGCGCTTTGCTCATCGCTTCTTTGAGTGAACCCGCGATTCCGAGAGCTCCGCATATATTTCCGACCAAGAAAGAATTCCGCGCTAGATAGTCAAGCCCTTTAACATCAACGGAATGATATTCCGCGCCAGCTTCTTCACACGCCTTCAGGAAAATTTTTCTCATGCCTTTATCTTCTTCGGCAGTAAAGAATTTGCTTTTTTTCTTTATTATGCCGGACTTGTCTCTGGCGATATCGGACATCTTTTTTCCAAGAATATTAGTGTGATCAGGTCCAATATTCGTCACAGCCGTGACAAGAGGAGATTTTATGACATTCGTCGCGTCATACCGCCCGCCCAGACCCGCTTCCAGGATGACATATTCACACCTTTCTTTCCTGAAATAAATAAGCGCGATCGCTAGTATCATTTCAAAATATGACGGCGGCCCGTACCTGCCGGATTTAATCATGATGTCAACCTGCGGTTTTATCTCATCGGTTATCCGGGCAAAAACCAGCGGATCAATATATTTTTCCCCGACTTGTATTTTTTCAATCGTGCTTACGGTAAACGGAGACGTGAAGAGACCGGCCCGTTTGCCAGCGCGGAGGAGCTCGCTATGGACGGCGGTGGCCACGCTTCCTTTTCCGGCTGTTCCGGTGATATGAACGTATTTGAAACCGTTTTCAGGATTGCCGAGCAAATCCAAAAAATCCCGCATTCGTCTGAGGAACATCTCCGGATGGGGATGCGATGAAAGATTCTTCTTTTGATATCCGCCGGTAATATTTCCGAGACCTTCCAGATACCTGATGGAAGAGAAGTAGAGAGCGTATTTGTCGCGCGCCGAACGTGTCTTCATTCAACCACTATAGCTCATTCATATATAAAAAAGAAGACCCGAAGGTCTTCTTGTGTTCAAATGGGCTTAGAGCCTGTTCAAAAACTCTTGACGACTGCGAATTATTATACCGGACTCTCCGGGAACGGTTCGGAAACCTCAAAATATATTTCATATATTCTTCGCTTTCCTCACCGCCCGGATAGTCTCGGTATAATAATTCTCGTCCTTGTCAATAGTTTTTTTACAAGCTCTTACGCATCAGTGTCCATGGCTTCCATAACCTGAAGGTATAAGTCCTCAACAATTTTTTGCTGGATTTTTCCGATACTGGCATAGTGGTCCAATCCTGGCGCGGAATTGATCTCAATGATCCAGAACCGCCCCGACTTCGGGCTTCCGTTGATACTTGTTTCGGTAAGCAAATCAACTCCACAGAGTCTCAAACCCATATCTTTAACAAGGTTAATGGCGATCTTTTTGAAACCCTCGCCCACAACATCTGTAACATCAATAGATTCTCCTCCTCCCGACAAATTGGCATTATCCAGAAGAAAAATCCTCTCTTCTTTCATGGGGCAATAATCCAAGGATATTCCCTGGCGCGCCAATTTTCTTTTTATCCTCGAATCGTCAAAGTTTATGACGGTATCGCGCCCCGCTTGCGCAAAATCCTTTTGCTTGCGTTTTAAGAGCCGATTAATGGATGATTTGCCATCTCCAATCACGCAAAGCGGGATTCGCTCATAAGCGGAGATGACACGGTTGTCCAAGACCACTATCCTATAGTCGCGGCCAGACATGTATCTTTCAATAAGAACCATCTTATCAATGACTGAAGCGGCTCTGAAAGCCGACTCAAATCCATGACGCGATTCAACTTTTGCCACTCCCCGCCCTTGACTGCTTCCGTTTGGCTTTACGATGACCGGCCAGCCAAATTTTCTGGCATAAGCGTATGCCTCCTTCATGCCTTCTTCTGCGCCGATCAGTTTTGCCCATTTTTCCGAGCAAAATGCTTTGCCTTGGATCACTGGATATCCCATTCGCTTCATAAAAAATTTGGCATAATCCTTATCCCGAGCAATATCCGAAGCCCCCATTCTATTGAGATCCAGGGTTGAATAGCGGAAATACCGCCTGCGGCCACTTTTAAACGTAATTTGGCCGACTTTTCCCCATTTCGGTTCCAAAACCACTTTAGCTCCTATTCTGGGTGCGATTTTTTTCAATGTTCTTGCAACAAGATTCTCCTTCATAACTGTATCTTTTTAACATACAAACCAAAAAAACACAACCCTCTCGCTCGCAACGGAATAACCCTAAGGCATAGTTTGAAAATATTCAAACAGCGCTTTGATTCCCGCCAGATTTTTTTCCCATTCTACTGTTTCATGGGTTTTTAATTCAACGGTAATTGACGGAATATTTATTGAAGCTAGCCAATCTTCGGCGGCGCCAGTGGTCGGATAAGCGTTAAATGTTTTGACTGCCGGATAGCCGGACGCTTCCGCGTAAGCATTCATAATATCAAGAGTAACCGGAAGAATATCGCCTTCGCATTTGGACGCGTACACGGCATTTGCTTGGCTATGCCAGAAAATAACAGAGGCTGGAGAATTTGCTTCCACAAAACCCCTTAACGCTTCTGCTTCCGGCTCGGAAAAAGGCATTCCGCCAGCGTTTACAGTCTTGGATTTCCACATACTTTCCGGTTGCCATTTGCAATCAAAATTGCGATTGAGGTCAACTTCGTTTGCGTTAAATCTTCCATTTGCAAGAATTTCTTTATCGGTTGAAACATCATCCAAAGTAAAACGTCCGTCTTTTCCGGTTACTGCGAACACGCCATCAGGATTGATTGATGGAATTACTGTCACGGTCAAATTGGCCGGAATAGCGTTCGGATTAGCGACCAAGTAGTCCATGAATTTGTAGGCCAAAAACACGCTGTTCCATTCATATCCGCCGTGAATTCCGCCCACAAATAAAAGTTTATTTTTCCCGTTTCCATATTTATATGCCGTGATATCCCGCCCTTCTACCGACTTGCCAACCACCTGTTCTGTAAATTTAGGCGTTTCGACAACCTTGACCGGCTCCTTTTCCGGCGTTTTTTTAAGCGCAATGAACACGCCAATAACCAGCACGGCGATAATGATGATAGTCGCGATATTTCGCTTTTTAGAAGAGAGCATTATTTAGTGTAGTATTTTAACAAAGCCTTAACGCCCGCGAGGTTTTTGGACCACTCCGTATCCGTATGATTCGTGAGAAGGACGCTTATGGCCGGAATATTTTCTTTTGCAAGCCAATTTACCATATCGCCCGTTGTCGCGTAAAAATCAAAGCTCTGGTAGGCGGGATAGCCGGAAGCGTCAGCATACATTTTTGTAATTTTGTTCGTCTCGGTTGAAACGCCATTATGACAGCTTGAGGCGAACACTCCTCCGGCGGCGCTATACCAGACAACAACCGCGGATGGATTGTTTGTTTCCACATAATCTTTTACAGCTTGGCTTTCCGGTTCGGAAAAGACTTCACTTCCTCCGCTCACCGTCCGGCTCTGCCATTTACCATTCTTTTGCCAGTCACAGTCAAAGTTTCGGTTAAGATCAACTTCGTTCGCGTTGAAACGGCCGGAGATAACTGTGTCCTCTGAAGACGAAACGTCCGACGGCTTGAAAGCATGCGTAGTAGTGCCGACAACTTTAGAAAGCCCGTCCGGATTCAAAACCGGAACGACCGTCACTTTCACGTTCGCGGGGATTGCGGAAGGGTTAGCTTTGAGATATTTCATAAGCTCGGACGCGACAAGCACCGTATTCCACTCGTATCCGCCATGAATTCCTCCGACAAACAAAAGTTCCGTCGTGGTGGCGGAGTCAGCGCCAAAATGATAGGCGATAATTTTATTGCCCCCCGCCGACTCTCCGATAACTGTTTGGCTTTTGTCAACTTGCGCCGTCCCGCCCTGCCCGCCATTTCCCGTTCCGGTTGTTACGCCAGTCCCATTCTGATTTGGCGCGACTTCCGGAGCGCTTGGCGTTCTAAACAAAAAATATCCCCCGAGGCCGATAATAGCGATTATAACGATTGCAATAATTATGTTTTTCATAGTAATTTTACTTTATAAACTAATAATATAAGGAGTCAAGAGAAACAATAGAAATAGGACAAAAAGAGAGATGAATTTCGCGATAAGGAGATTAATGGCCTCTTTTCTGTTTCCGTCCAAATACCACAAAATCGACCGGCCAAAAACCAAAGAGCCCGTAATCCCCGCCGAAATAACCAAAAGAAGAAGCATGGAAATCGGGGCAAGGACAGTATCTTCTTTTCCCCCAAAAAAATTCTCCGCGTAGTAAAAAAAATTCCCGACAAGCGTTACGTACCCCGCAGCGAGAAGCGAATCAATAATCGCGTTTTTAGTTATGTTTTTCATAACCATATTTTAGCATAAAAAAACAGCCCCGCTAGGCGAAGCTGTTTTGTTAAGACTGTTATGTATTCCCCGTCTTTAGATTGCTAAAAAGCTCACGCAACCATTTTTGATAGCGGATTAAATCTCTGTCATATTCTTCCCTTCCCGCAAGAGGAGAATCTGTATCGGAATTTTGTCCATTTTTATCGCTATCGCTTTCTGCCTGCTTGTCTTTTGTATTGCTCATCTAAATCTTTCTTTTTGGTTAAAACTATCCGTTGATAAAGATAAACGATACTAATCGCTATGTCAATATCAAGGGAGTAAAAGTGCTTCATGCCCCGCGGACTGCCAAATTTTTATTGATTCAATAGGATAAATAAGCATAATAATGTTAAGAGTCAGATTGTCCCGAATCCACAAAAGACAGCCGATTTCAATAAGCAAAACTACCGCGACTGCAACCCAAATCTTCGCCTTGGAAGCTAGGAGAAACCCAAGAGACATAAAGAGAATGTCGCTAATGGAATTTAAAATGCTGTCCCCGACATATCCGAGAGAGATTGTAACTTCCCGATAGCGGTTGATGATAATAGGCGAATTTTCCAAAATCTCCCATCCGGCTTCAAGGAAGACAGCCAAAAGAAAGCGGTGGCGGACCGGAATTTTTTTGGCAAAAAGGCTTAAGAGAGCGTAAAAAATAATGCCGTGGAGAATGTGGGAGAAAGAATAGGCGTCCGCCACCCTCTGGGAATTTTCGCTCCCCCAAATGTTTCCATCCCACCAGCCAAATTTTCCATCTGGTCCCCAAATTGACCTTCCCATGTAAAATTCAACAAGCGCGGTAATCGCCACGAGCCCAATCACCATCAAAATTATTTTTCCGTATTTTTTAAGCATGAATTTTTTACTTCCAAATTCTTTTTTTATTTTCTTCTTCTTTTTTCCAAAAAGATTCTTCCAGATCCAGATTTAGGATATTTGAAATGTGCAAAAGGTAAATAAGAATATCAGCCAATTCTTCTTCAATAGCGTAAATTTTGCTCTTGTCGTCAATTTTTATACCTGATCTTTTTCGAATAGCCCGCGCGAGTTCCCCCACTTCTTCCACCATAAGCAAAACGGCATCCCGCGCGGTTTCCTTATCAAATCCCCGCTCCTTTGATTTTTCCGCGAAATATTTTTGAAGCTCTTTAAGAGTTTTATTTTTCATTTTAAAAATATCCCCGAATAGATACGGTTTCAAATTTATTGTTCTCAATCCATAAACTTTACTTCCCCAATTTTTCCCCCAAGAGATTCCTGAAAAATGCTTTTATTTCTTCAATAGAAACCGGCTTTTCTATCCACTCTATTGCCTCATCTTCTATGTCGTCAGTATAGAGAAGTTGCTCGCAAAATAACCGATCGTTAAAAGCGTCGCTGTATTTTTGGTTAGCATCATTAATCACCTCTTCAAACTTAACCAGATTTTTTGAAAATACAGTATAGAGATCAACGTAGTCCTTAAGCGTCCCTCTGCGGCCAAGTGAATAAGCTTTCATTGAAGCAAGATCGCGAACACTGGCAAGGGGAACCATCCCTTCTTTTACAGTCTGATGGAGTAGAGGAAAAGGATAGTGAAGAAAGGTTACTTTCACCCCTTGAATAAAGAGAGTTAATTCATTTACGCTCCTTACCACGGGAGCAAGAGTAGCCTTAAAATGATCCTCAATCTTTCCAAGAAGTGTTTTTTTAATGGGCAGGGCGCAGAAAAAATCTAGATCAACCGATTTGCGATGGCCAATTTGCAAGGCAAGAGCCGTGCCTCCCGCTAAATAGAAGTCATCTTTGAGAAAAACGCACTTTTCCCAAACCGCTTTTGTGCTATCGTTTAAGGCCTCTTGGCGCATGGTTCCAGTTATTAAAATTAAATACGGTTTCTATTAAAGGCTTTGTTTTGGGAGCGATTTCGGTTTCCCGGATGCCAAAGAGAATTTTGCGGACAACCTCATCGCCGTAAAAGGAGCGGATCCATTGCCAATGCTTTAAAGTTCCATATTTAAGCGTCTGAAGGATTATCGTCTTTTTCATCCTCAAAGGATCGCATTTGTCAAAGTCATACGACCAGAGAATGGGTTTGAAAATTGAAGGCAAAATCATGCTTGTATTATATCATATTCTTTGAATTTTAACAGGGTTCGTATCCAAATTTTCCACAACAACAAAAACTGCCGCCGCCAAAACAATTTTTCCGTATTTTTTCCACATAAACCCTTTTCAAAATAAACGACTTAGTAAATCAACCGTCTTCCTCTCCCCATCGCCCCTCTTTAGAGGGGAGAATGCGACTTGTCCTGAGCTTGTCGAAGGGGTCTTCGAGCGAGAGGGGTGGGAGGGATAGATTAGAGATAGTGGAGAAAAAAATTAAAAAAACCTTACTCCTCTTTGTCATTATTCACAGATAATGACACAAACTGCGTAATCCCTAACTTACTTAACCAAAACCCCTCCATTTTCCTGCCAATCTATTATCCCTCCCAGATTTTTAACATCGGAAAAACCCAATCCGCGCATTATTTCTTCGGCAGTGCCGGCCCTCGCCCCCGAACGGCAATAAAGATAGATAGGAATATCTTTGGGAAGGTCTTTTGTCGTTTCCGCGTTCAAATCGCCTAAAGCTATATGAGAAGCTCCGGCAATATGTCCGGCGTCCCATTCGCTCTTTTCCCTGACATCAATAAGGACTATTTTCCCGGCATTCAATTCCTCTTGAATTGTTTTCGGATCAGAAAGATTTTCAAGATTTTCCATTTTTTCGTTCGTTAATTCCTCCCCGCACCCGCTCCCAAAACACACGGAAGGAGAGTAAAAACTATAAGATACAAATGCCATTATTAATAATATACCACCCAAAAAATATTTTTTCATGGAAATTTGCTATTCACCACGGAATTTTTTTATAAAAAATTATTTATAAGATTTAGTTTTTTCTTCCGCGGCCACGTCTTAAGCTCATGTTCGCGGCGAAGCGCTTCGGTCAGAGTTTTAAATTCTTCTTTGTATTTTAATTCAACAGGCCGGCGGATTTTTGTGTAATGAGCGCCGGATTTTGAATTGTTATGCTCATGAAGTCTTTTGGAAAGATTATTCGTGGAACCTATATAAAGAGTTTTATCGGCACATTCAAGAATATAGGTAAAATAGGACATTGTAATAAAAACTCATCTATCTAAAAAGAATAAATTCAATTAAAAATTGGATTTATCAGATGTATTTATAGCATAAAAATTACAAAAATATCAGGGTTACAAATTTCACTTTTATTCCATCTCTCCGCTAATGCCAAAAAGTATTTTTAATTTATTTCTATCCTTGTTTGTTATTTCAAATCCATCGTTCGTGGAAAGAATAAAAACTTTCTTAAATATCCAAAAACGCAAATAGTACCCGTTTACTTTTGGCGGTTTTAAAAATTTCGGAATTCTATACTCGCTTTCCCCCTCCTCAATTTCCGTGGAGAAAAAAGTGCCATTTCCAATGCCTATTTCCGCGTAAACTTTTTTCATTTTTCTTTTCTAAATTGTTTCTTATACGTCTTAATAAATTTTCCAAACCGGCGGTCTTTTTCTCTTTTTTCCCATTCAGTCATTTCATTGTACTCGCTTTCCTTTTTCAAGCTAATGTAATTTGAATATTTTTTCGCGTGGAGTTTGCCGGAGTTTAAGGCCGATAGGACTTCGCATCCGGGCTCGCTCTCATGGGAGCAGTCGGCAAATTTACACTTCTCTCCAAGAGCGGTTATTTCATCAAAAAAGTTGTCCAGACCCTCGCCAGCATCAGCTATCCCGACTTCTCTTATGCCGGGGTTGTCAATAACAATGCCCCCGATTGCGGAGAGCGAATCTGGGTCATTTTCCAAAAAATACATTTCCCTGCCGGTTGTGGTGTGTTTCCCTCTAAAAGAGCGCGAACCGATCTCTTTTGTCTTTATGATATTTTCGCCAAGCAGTTTGTTTATCAAAGAAGATTTTCCCGCTCCGGATGAACCAAGGAAACAGCAAGTTTTTCCCTTTTCCATGTATTTTCTTAGCTCCTCTACCCCGTCATTCTTTAAAGCGCTTGTTTTTATAATTTCAGTTTCTTTGAATCTGTTTTTTATTTCCGCCAATTTTGAATCAAGCTCTTCTTCGGAAACCAGATCTGTTTTGTTGAGCACGATGACCGGCTTTACCCCCGCTTCTTTAGCTATGACAAAATATCTTTCAAAACGATTTAAATTAAAATCCCTATCCAAAGATTCAACGATAAACGCCGTATCAATATTTGATGCTATGACCTGTACCTCGTTTTTCCTGCCATTCCTACTCTTGTCGCCATGAACTCTTTTTATCAAAGTTTTTCTCGGCAATATTCCCTGGATTACGGCTTGTTCCGCATTAAGCAAAGTAACAGCCACCCAATCTCCCACTGCCGGATAATCTTCACGGGACAAAGCGTTAAACCTCTGCTTGCCGGTTACTTTTGCCAGATATTCTCCGCTCGCATTTTTAACCTTGTAAGACCCCTTGTATTCACCCGTGACGCGAGCAACAGAAAAACCGTCCAATTTTAATTTCTTTCGATTGGATTCAAAAAAATCATCGTAACCCAAGTCTTCATTTGTGATTTTCTCCCCCATTCTTAAAGTCTATCAAAATTCTAAACTATCCGACAGTCATATTTTTGTTTCGTTTTTTGGGTTAAAGAAATTAGATAAATTTAGAGATAAAGTCCAATTAATTCTTTTTTACGCGTTCTAATTACACCATAAAAAACGAAAGATATCGGACTTATTCCTATTTTCAGTTCCAGAACAAAATTGTAAAGTGGAGCAATTTAAATATTTTAGAACACAATCAATAATCTTATTAATATGATTGCTCCTACCACCATAAAAGCTATACCTAACAATTTAATGAATTTTGCCCGATCAGAAAATCGCTTTTCTATATCTTCTCCCTTTATTAACTCTACGACAGAAGGCATACCTATCCATACTCGTTTCCCTAATCCCCTATTGAAAATATAGGCAGTAAGTCCGATCATTAAAAATAAAATTCCAGCAAATAATTGGTCCATATAAATTAAGAACCTGTAAAAAAACTATTGACAAGGACGGGAATTATTATACCGAGACGAGCGGGCGATGAGGAAAGTGAAGAATATATGTAGAACCAGTTTCAATAAAAATCGCTAAAAATGTGATTAAAACGGAATGATTATTTTTGCGGAAAATCCCTAAGAAGGGATTTTCCGCCGCGGGGCTACCCAAAAGCTTAAATTTCTACCCGCCCGTACCGAACGGTACGTTCGGGCGGGCTGCAAACTTTGAATTTTCCCTCACGAGAGGTATCTATCGCTCGGTAAAATTCAAAGTTTTCGCAACGAAATTTAAGCTTTTGGCTAAGCCGTTTTTATTGAAACTGGTTCTAATATATTTTGAAGTTTCCGAACCGTCCCGCGCAGTCCGGTATAATAATTCGCAGTCGTCAAGAGTTTTTGAACAGGTTCTAAGGTAAATAGTTACTTATAATCAATTATTTTAACATAATTTAGAAAGAACGCGGGGGAAAATGGGATCAGCCACTATTATTTTTATTTTCTCGTGGTCTTTGTGGAAAAATCATACTATGAATCTTTACCTTCTGTTTTGTCATTTTTGGATTAATTCAATTTTTTTATTTCTGTCCCACTTTTTTATTTCAATTTCACGGCGGAGCGCTTCGGAGAGGGTTTTAAATTCTTCTTTGTATTTTAATTCAACAGGCCGGCGGATTTTTGTGTAATGAGCGCCGGATTTTGAATTGTTGTGCTGATGAAGCCTTTTTGGAAGATCATTAGTGGAGCCGACATAAAGAGTCTTGTCGCGACATTCAAGAATATAGGTAAAATAAGGCATGGTTAAACTAGAAAAATGTTGCGAAGATAATATGGTCAAGTAACCTCTTTTTTAGAGTCTAATTATATAATAGTGGCTGTCCCCATTATTTCTGCTAATTATATAATAGTGGCTGTCCCCATTATTCCTACCCCATTATTCCATTATTTCCCCATTATTTCCTAACCACATCTATTCGACCCTATTTATCCCAAAAAGTGCCTGACCCCTTTCTTCTTGAGTACATTTTCATTTATTCAATCGTTATGATATTCTAAGATTAGAAAGGAGTAACATGTGACAACAGGAAAAATTCTTGAAGTCGTAGAAAAATATCGCGAACAATTTGAAAGAAGGAATATTCCAAAAATAAGAATGGATCAGAAAAGAACGCTTGGTTCGCTTTCCACAAAGGAATTGCTGGCACACGCCCATTTTCTACTTGACGGGATCGTTGAGTACGCAAAAGATCCGGAGAAAAAAGGAAAAACCGGAAGACACCTCGCTTCTGTCCAAATAATTCTCTCTTTTGTAAATTGGTACACTCTGGAAGAGCTAATGAACCACAATCGCCCTGACAAAAGTTAAGGCGGTTTTTATTCTTTGATTTTTTGGCTGTGTAATAATGTGGACAGCCACCATATTTTGCATTTTGCTCACTAGAGACCATGCAAAACCATTTCAGTAACTTGCAAGGCTTCTCCGTTTGCGCCTATAAATCTTTCATCTGGAAAAATTTTGCCTGTGTAAATGGGGTCATGTAAATGATGAACTTTCCCCATTTCCACCACCAATTTCTCACATCATTATTCCATTCACTGAAATTTAATTGAATCTATAAATTCGCTGAATTCCGGCGCGAATTCGATTTCTCCACTCTTACGAACTACCCCAGGAATCTCTGCGCCCATAATAATTGTGTATCCTTTGGGAGTATTAAAAAAATAACCGCTATCAACATAACTGTACTTTCCCACATAGTCATAGTGATAAAATTGCACTTCATTCTTATTTTTAAAGTTGCTTATTGAATAGCGAAACGATTCTCTAGAGTAATTGGTACCCACGCCTCCAACCCCTGCCGGAGTGTAATAATCGGCGTCAATAATTTTTTGAATATTGCCTATCTTTTTTTCCGCATTATTCTCTTCAGATGTTGAAGTGGCTGCTAAAAACAAGCCGCCCTCAGGATAGAAATCAAATAATTTTCCATAATTTAATTTTAGAATACAATCTCCTCCGCATTTTTCTTCTTGCCATCCTTTCGGATATTTAAGCGTAATACCATGCAATGGATCATTAAAATTTTTATACTCGGAAACCGGCTCGCTTGCGACAATGGCAATTTTTTTATTTTGCAAGAATAAGTATGCTCCTGAAACAACAACCAAAAAAAATAAAAAGGTAAAAAAATTATTTTTCATATAAGCAATTATACTATTTTTATTTACCGTGTTGTGGATAAATGATAAATGAATAAATGGGGTGATAAACGGAGTCAAACGTCATCAAATGGGGTCAGTCACTATTTTTTTCATTCAGGTATTTTTTAATTATATCCGTATGTTCAAAGGCTAGGTTCTCAAGAACTAATTTGTCCATAGCAACCCACCTAAAATCTTCTGAATACCCTGGCTTAAAAACTATTTCGGACTCATTGATTCGGCCAACATATACAATAACTTCGTCGGTAGTTTCATCATTCTTTACAGGCAATGAAAATATTTGCGAACCAACAAAAGATTTTGTACCAAGATCCCCGGCAATTTCCCCTTTGATAGCATCGTCAGGCGGAACACCCTTCTTTGATTCGCCTATTCCGCTTACTAGCGCCCAATAATCTTTGAAAGGCTCACGGCCTCTCTTAATCAGAAGTGCTTCGTTATTTTTATTCAAAACAATAGCACAGGTAGTTTTAAACTTTTGCATATTTTTATATTTCCTGCTGATGAACAATAGAGTCAGGAACAATGGCTGAACAATGAGCCAGTCCCTATTGTTTTAGTTTCCCGCGTTTAAATGCTATCAAATTTTGAAAGTATCGGACAGTCAGATTTTTGTTTCGTTTTTTGGGTTAACAGAGATATCTTTAGCTATCTTTCACCCCTTCGCAAAAACGAAAAACTGCTTTATAAAAATGGATCGGCCCGAGAATAATCTTCCTTTTCCGGAACAAAACTTGTCCAGAGAGACAAGATGAAAGCCGACAAAATTATGAATGCTCCCAGAAACCAGATTGCTCCTCCTATAAAAGCCGTATATTCTAAAAGCCCGAGATTCGTCAACATATAATTCCAGTCATGAATGGTGCTGTCCCCTCCTAAAAGCGGGAGATTCATAAGAATGCTGTCTTTGGCATAGACAGATATATTGACAAAACTCTGCCCTACCCAAAAGAGCAGAAGCGAAGCGGAAAAAAATTGCTTTTTTCCGAAAAAATACAGTGAAAGAACGGCCGGCACAAGTATCTGGAAAATGGAACCGGCCGCTATCTGGACAAATTCTCCCAAAAAGAAAACTATGGAGTGTCCCGCTTCATGAAAAATTAAATTTACGCCGTCAATAAAACGCCATTCTTCGGGATTTTTTGCCGCCAGGATAAAATACCAAGCAGTCAAAAAAACGGCAACTAATCGAAAAATAACGGCCGGAGAAATTTTTTTCTCTTTAATTTTTTCTTCAAAGAATGAAAATTTTGATGTCTGATTTTCCATAAAAAATCTGTTGCAGTAAATATTGAACGGCAATGGTCATGAGCGAATTTTACAAGGCTCGCCACGTGATGAGCGAGTCTTCGAGCGAATTTTAC
>CAYGHQ010000023.1:0-1857 GCA_964349845.1 uncultured Candidatus Saccharibacteria bacterium | reverse complement strand
GAGCGAATTTTACAAGGCTCGCCACGTGATGAGCGAGTCTTCGAGCGAATTTTACGTGGCCGTCTGATTTACACTGATAAATTCGAAGTGTACGAAGTTAAAACTCATTTCAGAATAAAAGTTTTAGTTTTTCCAAAGTGAAAATTTCTTCGTTAATGGGTTAAGAACCGTTTTATCTCCAAACATCACAATCCCGTAATATTCCAAATCAATCTCGTGCGTATTATTTGTCCGCTCCAATTGTTCTCTATAAGTGCCTATTGTCATGGTACTTGTAAAATCAACAAAATGAATATTATTTTTGATACATTCATTTCTTAAATTCCTTATCTGGTTTGAATTATCTGCTTGCAAAATAATAAATCCATTATCTGAAATGCTTTTGTGATGCCCATTATCCTTGTCGACATAATCATCAAATCGCATTTCAGCAATATTCTCGTATGAGGCAGACAGTCCCGCAGACATGTGACAAAGTGTATTCATAAGATTTGGCACGGGAATTTTTTTATTCAAGACTGCACAAAATTTTTTTGTTAACTCTACATCAGCAATCGGATTATTTGCCATAAGATTATTTTTATATGTTACAAATTATCATCAATTAAATAATCAAACTCTGCTAGCCATGTGGTTTACACTGAGAAACTCTAGGTGTACGAAGCTGGAACTTCTTTATTAGAATTCCAAGAATTAACCGAGAGTTTTTAGATACTGTTCAATTTCTCTGCGAGATTTTAATCCCACTGTCTTTGCTCGATAAGGTTCCAAAAAATTATTGATTTTTGATGCTTTAGTACTTTCTCGTCCAATCATCTCAAAAAAGAATGTTAAATCCCCCCAAAAAGTCACTTCTTTATGCCTTTTATTTCGGCTAATTATTCGCTCTGCATGATTAAGCAACCTTTGCCACAAAGAGAGATCTAAAAAGATTACTGTATCGGCTCTCTCAGCGATCGCCGATTGGATTTTAGAATAAAATCCATCTGATACCCACGACTCTGCCTGTATTGCCTTAAGCACCTTTTCCTTAACATAGGCATGAACTTGTTCTGGATTGGGAGTACTGCGACTATTTTGCCCGCCCCCGCCCTCAAGCCAAAAACGGTCAATATGAATATGCGGAATATGTTTTTTTTCAGCAATCTTTTGTGCTAAAGTCGATTTTCCACTTCCAGGTAAACCTACAATCGTTATGCGCATAAAGATATTTTACTGAGTTTGAAAATTTATAATAAAACAAGAAAATTGTTTGCTGGCCGTCTGGGATAGTATCTGGACGGAAATATTGCTTAATAATACACCGGATTTAATTTTCAAAATACCTAAAATCTAGATTTTTTCATAGTCCATCCAAAGGTTATCTCTGTATGGATCAATTATATTATCTTTTTCATCCCTAATTTCAAAATGTAAATGTGGTGGGACACCTCCATATTTGCCTGAATAAGCTATAACTTGACCTTGTTTTACTGCAATACCATTTTTAAAATCAACTATTTGATTTTGGATATCATCATTTAATCTTGAGCAGTGTAAAAATCTTGATGAGTAACCATTTTGATGTTTAATGAAAAATGTGTGCCATCCATCCCACGCAGTGGGGTTTTGTATTTTAAAATTTTTTTGACACCAATCTTTATTAACGCCATCTATTAAGTCAGTTTCAGCTTTATAAAGAACTCCATCAGCTGGAGCTATTATTTCAGTACCCTCTTTAATGTTAAATGGGGACATGTTAAATGGGGACTAAATGGGGACAGCCACCATTATTTTTAAATTTTTCCGCCTTAATTTCTCTTCTCAAGATACGGGTAAAATTCCATTTCGGTCATAAGGTTTTTATTGGAAACGACA
>CAYGHQ010000022.1:13316-16195 GCA_964349845.1 uncultured Candidatus Saccharibacteria bacterium | reverse complement strand
GTATATACTAGAAGATTATTTATATTTTGTCCAATATATTAAAAATCCGAAGCACGAAACTCGAAATCCGAAACAAATGAAGAAAATGAAGCCAAATTCAAAATTCCAAACCAAGACAATTCCCGTTTTTAAATTTCGGTCATTAGAATTTTTCCGCCTGCGCGGATCCGCAAGGGTGGACGGGATTTGTTTCGGATTTCGATATTCGAATTTCGGATTTAACAAAAAATTGAACGAAAAATTCCTCCGCGACGCGGAGGAATTTTTCGTTCAATTTTTTGTTTTAAGGACTTCATCTATCACTCCGTACTTTTTGGCTCCCTCGGCATCCATGAAGAAATCTCTATCCACATCTTTTTCTATCTTGTCTAAAGACTGGCCGGTGGCTTTGGCTAGAATTTTATTCAGAAGCTCGCGGGTCTTCAAAATCTGCTTAGCGGTGATTTCAATGTCCGAGGCTTGTCCTTGCGCTCCGCCCATAGGCTGATGGATCATCACTTCGGAGTTGGGGAGGGCGTATCTTTTTCCTTTCTTGCCGTTGGCTAAGAGGATGGCGGCGCCGGAGGCGGCGATGCCGACACAGACGGTGGAGATATCGTTTTTGATATGATTCATTGTGTCTAAAATAGCGAGAGTGGAGGTAACCGATCCGCCCGGGGAATTTATGTAAAGAGAAATATCTTTTTTAGAGTCTTCGTACTGCAAAAATAAAAGCTGGGCGATGATAATATTCGCCGTATCGTCGTCAATCGGGCCTCCGAGGAAAATAACATTCTCGCGGAGAAGTCTTGAATAAATATCGTAGGCGCGTTCGCCGAATTGCGATTTTTCTATAACGGTGGGGATTAACATATTTTTTAAAGTTATGAAGCTAATAAATTTAATCAGGTGTAGACAAATACATAATACCAAAGAAAAAATTGTTTGACAAGAAAAAATAATTATGATAAACTAATTCTGAATCGTTCTTTGCAAATTTGGTTGCAGGGGATTTATGGTTCATTCCAGAAATAAAAAACAAAAGGAAGTTAGTATGAAGAAGCCAGAAATCGTAGCGCGGGTAGATATCAGTAAAATGGCAGAAGAATTTGATCTGTCTGAAGAGTCAATTAAGCTGGCTCTTGTTGGGCCGCAACCGAAAGTGGAAATGATTTCGATAAAAAGGATAACCACTGCCAAACAAGCAATCAAACTTTATTGGCAGGCTAAATCTCTCCCCCGCAAAAAAATTATTGCCTTAAAAGCAATTGAGCTTTGTCAAGATATTGATGACATCGAAGATGTTATCGGTATTGCTCGGGACGAGGGGGACCCGGAAATCGCAGGCCCTTTTTCTATGAAGTATAGAAAAATCGCAATGAATTTGATTGAAGGCGCTCAAACCTTTAAAGAGGTTCATGATGTTTGGGTTAGGATGAACAATGAATTTGTAGGAGTGGAAGACGGACTTGCATATCAGAAAATGTGTGAATTAGCTCGCTCAGTAGATCCCTTCGAAGTTATCAAAATATTTGAATCAGATGATGCCACTTATCTTTGGGTTAATGGATCACCTCAATTCAAAATCATAATGATCGCTTGCGAGTCGGCTACGGCGGAACAGGCAAAACAAACACTTAGGCATTATGGGGAAGGAGAATTTTGGGGCAGTGAATATGATAGCGAGCCTATAAGAGTTCTCATTAGGAAGGCTACAACTTTATATAGTAAAAATTAAGAGTAGAATTTTTCCACAAAACGGATCGCGAGAGCGGTCCGTTTTTTTGTGAGTAGGGCTTCCTCCCCTCCTGCCTGAGGAGGGGTGCTGGTACTCCGGCGGGGTGGTGGGAGAAAGATTATGTGGTTACTCTCTCCCACCCCCTCTCCTCGCAAAGCCTCGGCTTCTCCCCCTCTGGCAGGGGGAGAGGAAAAACACAAAGGTGGATTTGAATTACGAACGGAGATAGACTAGAATAAAAGCCGTTCAATGCTTTCGTAAAATTCTTTTTTTGCTTGCTGTGAAATCTTTTTTACACAGCAAGGAAAATCAATTTTACGCCTAAAAACAAAGGTTTCACAAGAAGCCACTAGGGGTTAGCCACTAGCCACTAGTGAAAGAAAGTTTTCTTTCAGAAATTCGCCAACGGCGAATTTCTGAAAACCCTATTGGCTAGTGGCTAAACCCTAGTGGCTGATTTATGCGATTACATAATTTTTTTATAAAAGAAAAAATAAACGGGAGAGAAAATATTTTGGTTGCTGATAGTTCTCTCATCAAGCAGTGGATCGGCGTGCTTCGTTTTCAGACTGGAAGCCAAGTTATTCTTCTGGATAATTCCGGAAAAGAGCACTTGGCCATTTTTGTTTCTCTCGCCTGGGACGGAGCGAAATTAAAAATTTTGGAAACTAAAGAATCAAAAAATATTCCTGAAAAAGAAATTTATCTCTGTCAGTCGCTTATTAAAAAAGATAAAATGGAATGGGTTTTTGAAAAAGGTACCGAGCTTGGCGTTTCGTTTTTTCTTCCGATACTTTCCGAGAGAAGCGAAAAGAAAAAAATAAATAAAGAGCGGGCGGAGAAAATTATTACCGAAGCCAGCGAGCAGTCGGGAAGGGGAGTGAAACCTTATCTTCATGAGCTAAAAACTTTGGAAGAAATTTTGGAAGACTTCCCCATCCCTTCCATTTGTTTTGATCCTTCGGGAAAAGATTTCTCAGTTTACAAAGATAATTTTTTAAGCAAAAAGGAAGTTGGAATTTTTATCGGGCCTGAGGGGGGATGGAGCGAAAGAGAACTCCGAATTTTTAAAGAAAAAAACATTCCGATTTTTTCTTTAGGCAGACAAATTCTCCGAGCGGAGACGGCGGCGATAGCGGTGTCGGCAATAATGCTCCTAGAT
>CAYGHQ010000022.1:0-13306 GCA_964349845.1 uncultured Candidatus Saccharibacteria bacterium | reverse complement strand
AAATAAGGAAAATCCAAAATTCAAAACGAGAGAAATATTTTTTGTTTTGGTATTTGAATTTAGAATTTGGCTTTGTTTGTTTCGGATTTCGTGCTTCGGATTTCGAATTTAAGTTTACTTCTGCTCCTCTAAAAATTTAAAAACCGCCTCCTTGGTCAAAATACTTTCTATGTACACTTTCGTTCTCTCTGGATCAGCGTCTTTGTAATGTTCCAAAAGATGCTCCACTTCATGGGCGACTTCTTTTTCGTCTGCTTTGATTTTTTCATCCGTGCCGATTTTGTGGAGGATAAGTTCAAGCCTTGCTCTTTTTTCCGCGTCCTTTTCCCAGTCCTTGCGCAAATCTCCCGTTGTTTTTTTGACATGCTTCAAATAGTCTTCAATCTTCACTCCCATTCTTTCCACATCATCTCTAAATTGCCCTTCCATTTTATTGAGCTCGCTTTCTATGAGGACGCGGGGAAGATCAATTTTTGATTTTTGGACGATGGTCTCGGCGATGGAAAGCCTTTTCTTGTCTTTGGCGCGCGCCATTTTTTCTTTCAAAAGATTTTCCCTGAGTTTCTCTTTAAAGTCGGTCGCGTCTTTAAAGTTTCCCAAAGATTTTACAAAAGCATCATCTAAAGGATGCAATTCTTTTTTCTCCAAATCCTCGGGCTTTGTTTCTTTGTTCTCTTGCGCCAGGCGGATTTTTTGGATTTCTTTTACCGCATCGTCAATTTCTTTTTCTGTCACTTGGAGTTTCTCTTCTTTTTTGCCGTTCTCTTTTTTGGCGATTTCTTTGTAATCGGGGAGATTAATTTCCGGCATGAGAGAAAGCTTCATTTTGAATCCGACGGGATTTCCCGGAGCGATTTTGGTAAGCCGGATTTCCGGCCTGCCTAAAATGTCTAGTTTCTCCTCTTTGATGATTTCTGGAATGATTTCCGAAAGAGCTATTTCGGCGGCATCTTCCAAAAGAGAGATTTCTCCGATTTTTTCAACAAGAATTTTTTCCGGAACCTTTCCTTTGCGGAAGCCCGGAAGCTCCGTTTCCTCGGAGATTTTTTTTAAAGCTTTTTTTCGGCATTCGGTTATGTAGGGAAGGGTAATTTCGGATTCTATTTCCAGCAGAGACTCGGGGAGATTTTTTTGGGTTGTTTTTGAGTATTTATTCATTGGTATTGTTTATAACGAAATAATATGACAGTAGTCTATATTGAGACGGGAAACCGCGCAAGAATGAAAAAAATATCAACGCCCGCGGGCGTTGATATTTTTTTCATTCTTGCGCGGTTTTTCTATTCCAGTCCGCCAAGCCCTTCTTCGGGATTGCTCCACTCCGTGGCATTAAGATCGGCTTCAATGGAAGAAAGATCGTCAGAACTGCTTTGCTGGTTCAGTTTCTCTACCACGGCATCAGTGGCGGAAACAGAATTATTTTGAACGGGAGTTTGTTCCTGCTCTGATAATTTCTCGCCCCAGAAATACAAAGCCCCGAGAATGAGAAGGATTATGACAATGGCTGACCCGATAACAGCTCCCACTCCGCTTTTTTTAGGAGGGAGAGTGGGGGCAATAACAGGCGGGGGAATTTCCGGAGCGGGGTTTGCCGGAGGAGGATTCATTGTGTTGTTGAATTGATTTTCCATATTTTTTATTTAATTTATTGAATGCTTGAAGGAGTTGTTGAAGAGGTTTCGACCGTTTTCTTTGCCTCTTTGTTTGCTTTAGCGAGAACCGGAATAACTTGGTTTAAAATCTTGTGGGCTTCCTTGATTTTTTCCTGAATTAGATTGACCGCTGTTTTGAGATTATCCAAGGTGTCTTTTTGAGGTTCGCCGTTTTGGATAGCGGTCTCTAGAGATATTTTAAGCCCGGCAAGATCCGCCACGGCTTCTTTTAGTTTAGTTTTTGCCGAATCAATAAGCGTTTTTGCGGGGACGACATTGACCCCAAGTTCGGCCATTTTAGACGATCTAGATTCTAAACGGCTTATAATTTTTTCAAGACGGTTAATTTCCGCGGAAAGCCTTGTAGAGATTTTCCCATAAGAAAACCTGACCTTGTCTTTCAATGCTTCGGTCATTTTGTTTTTTAATTCAGCTCTTTCTTCCCGAATTTTCTCTGTTGTTGAAGCTTTTTCCGCCTTTATTTCTTTTAATGCTTCTATCCGGTTGTCTTTTATGTTCGCTCGGTTTTCAATAACTTGGGATTTGGTGGTTGTGCCGCTTTTTATAAGATTTTTATTTTCTGCCCGCAACAGCTCGTTTTTTGTCTTGGCTTCCATCCAAATATTCTTTTTTTCTTCTTTGAATTCGGCTTTTATTTCTCTCTTTTCAGCTTGGAATTCCTTTTTGGCCTCCATAACTTTCTTTACGGGAACTCCCGATTTAACCGGAAGAGTTTTGACGGCTTCTCCCGGACACTTTTTAAAAGCGCAGGTTGGGGGGACTCTGTTTACGTATGAGCCATCCGAACATTTTTTTACATCTTGCGCGCAAGCGATATCCTCTCCTTCCGCTTTTGAAAAAACCGGAAAAGCCATGGCTATCGCCAAGACAGCAAAAACAAGAAATTTTTCTCTTTTCATTTTTTAGAAATTAATTTTTAAAACTAGCAATTACAATTATACAACAAAAAAACTTCCGGAAGGAAGTTTTTTTGTTGATAAGTCTTGAATTGTCCGGAGGGAAAATTTTAAATCGCCAAAAATCCCACAAGAAGGAGAGCGACAATGTTCAAGATTTTGATCATGGGATTGATGGCAGGCCCCGCGGTGTCTTTGTAAGGATCTCCGACAGTGTCTCCGGTAACCGCCGCTTTGTGGGCTTCTGATCCTTTTCCTCCGAAATTTCCCTGCTCAATGTATTTCTTGGCGTTATCCCAAGCTCCGCCTCCGGATGTCATGGATATAGCGACGAAAAGTCCGGTAATGATGCTTCCAACCAAAAGTCCTCCCAGAGCCACCGGTCCCAAAACAAATCCGACGATAATGGGAGCGAGAACCGGAATGAGAGCCGGCACAATCATTTGTTTCAAAGCGGCAGCCGTAACGATGTCAACGCACTTTCCATAATCCGGTTTGGCTGTCCCTTGCATTATTCCCTTGATTTCTCTAAATTGCCTGCGGACTTCCTCTACCACCTTTCCGGCTGTTTTTCCGACAGCTTCCATGCAAAGAGCGCCGAAATAGTAGGGAAGAAGGCCTCCGATAAAGAGTCCCACCAAAACTAGCGGATCTTCAAGGGTAAAAGAAAGAGATTCCCCCAAATCAGAAAACTCTTGGGTGTAAGAAGCGAAAAGAACGAGGGCCGCAAGCCCGGCCGAGCCGATAGCGTAGCCTTTAGTAACAGCTTTTGTGGTGTTTCCGACAGCGTCAAGAGGATCTGTAACGTCCCTGACATTTTTTGGAAGTTCGGCCATTTCGGCGATTCCTCCGGCGTTGTCGGTGATGGGGCCGTATGAATCAATGGCGACGATAATTCCCGCCATAGAAAGCATACTCATAACCGCTACAGCCACTCCATAAAGCTCGGCAAAATAATATGTTACAAGAATACCCAAAACAACGGTGATAAGTGGCCACGCGGTTGATTTCATTGACATAGCCAATCCTTGAATAATATTTGTCCCGTGTCCTGAAAGAGAAGCCTTGGCGATTGAGCGGACAGGGTAGTATTTTGTTGATGTGTAGTATTCGGTGATGACAACAAGAAGGGCGGTAACTACGAGGCCTACAATTGAACAGGCGAACAAAGAGCCCACGCTCCAGATGCCGTTATCTCCCATCATATATTTTGTAACAGGATAGAAAGCGATAGCGGAAAGAATTCCGGAAGCGATAAGCCCTTTATAGAGAGCATTCATGATGTTTTTAGATGAGCCAAGGCGGACAAACCAAGTTCCTATAATAGAAGAAAAAATGGAAACTCCGCCCAAAACTAGGGGGTAAAGAACGGCTTTTTCAGATCCGGAGAAAACTAAGAAGCCGAGGAGCATGGCCGCAATTGAAGTTACAACGTAAGTTTCAAAAAGATCGGCTGCCATTCCGGCGCAGTCTCCGACGTTATCTCCGACGTTATCGGCAATAACAGCCGGATTTCGCGGGTCGTCTTCCGGAATTCCCGCTTCCACTTTGCCGACAAGGTCGGCGCCGACATCAGCCGCTTTGGTGAAAATTCCTCCTCCCAATCGGGCGAAGACGGAAATAAGGCTTGCTCCGAAACCGAGGCCGATAAGAGAGCGGATGCTGTCAATGCCGGTGGCGTAATAAAAAGAGGTTACGCCAAGAAGAGCAAGGCCGACAACAAGAAGGCCGGTAACCGCGCCTCCTTTAAAAGCGAGAGATAGGGCTTCTTTCATTCCCAATCTGGCCGCTTCGGCCGTGCGGACGTTGGCGCGGACGGAAACATTCATTCCGATGTATCCTGCCGCTCCGGAAAGAACGGCTCCCAGAAGGAAACCTAGTCCGGTTTCAAGGCCGAGAGCGATCCAAAGAATTACAAAAAGAATAACTGCGATAACCGCAATGACTTTGTATTGGCGATTCAAATAGGCTTTGGCGCCTACTTGAATGGCCTTGGAAATATCCTGCATTCTCTGGTTTCCGGCCGGTTTTTTCAAAATAGACCTTATTAAAAAGAGGCCGTAAACGATGGCAACAACTGACGAGGCGAGAGCGAAAAGAATGGGATTAGACATATATTAAAATTACCTAATTCACCTAATTTCTAATTGACCTAATAAAATTCCAAAAATCCTCCGGCTCGGAAGACCTTTCCACCTCCTTTAAGAAAGGAGGATTTAAATCTCCCTTTAATAAAGGGAGTCCCGAGTCTGCGAGGGGAGGGATTTTTTCAATTTGAAACGAAGGTGAGATATAGGATTTGTACCAACTAAATTATTAATAATTTAGTTGGTACTCTACCACATCTTTTTATATTTTCAAATTTTTCTTTCCCTCCCCTCCTGCCTGAGGAGGGTGAGAAGCGAATACTTGGAGCTTCGCAAGACCTTGAGCATTCTGTACTCAGAATGCGAAAGGTGTACAGCTTCTGTAAGAAGAGCGAGGGCTTCCGAGCGGGGGTGGTGGGAGAGAAATTTTGTAGTTACTTTCTGCCACCCTTCCGGCGGAGTACCGACCACTTGTCTCCAAGGCGAGACATATCCATTCGCCTCAGGTAGGGAAGTTGGGGAAAATCCAACCAAACAAAAAACCGCCCTCGCGCGAAAGCGTCAGGGCGGTGTGGTATGAATCAGTTGTATCTAAAATTTACGACTAAATCAAGTGGTTCGGTGATTTGGTTTTTTGTTTCAGGTTTGCTCAATCTAATGTTCTCCAATTTCGCGATGATTGATTTAACTTGAGCAATATTTGTTTCATTTGGAGGAGTCCAGTAGTAGAATTGGCCTGCTAGGTGTTCTAGCACTACAATGATACTTGGAATTGTTTTGTCACGAATCTTGTTCCAATATGTGAAGTGGCTTTCGTGAAGTTCGCATACTGCATCGCTGGCTAAATATTTTGCAGATTTCCACAAAAAATCAGCGCGTTCTTTAGCGATTTCCTCGCTACTTTTCTTGTCGGTATTCATAGATTCTCTTTTTAAATGTACTCTAGATATTTTTTGATCCTCTGGCAAAAACCAGTTTCTCAAGCTGAGTATAGTCTAGCATAATATAGGGTTTTTTGTCAACCCCGTAGTGAATTTTGGCCTCGCTTTTGTTTGCAAGTTAAATTATTTACTTTCTCTAAAGAATAAAGTGAGAAACTCACACAATTAGCTAGATTGTATATTAAAAAGCCTGCAAACAAGACCAAGATCTACTAACGGGGCCAATGATTTTTGGCGTTTTTTTATATTTTCTTTGGGTGTAGTGGAAAATATGGCTAAAATTAAGGCTAAAAATGCATTAGACTTATTTTAAACGATCGTTTAATATAAGTCTAATGCATTTTTTTCCTAAAAAGCGAAGTTCTTTAAGTTTTTTAGTAAAAACAAAATCCAGCGAAATTTCGCTGGATTTTGTTTTTTTGTATTAATCGGTTTTTTGCTCTTTGATTTTCAATTCGTCTCCGTCCGTTTCCGCAATCGTTTCTCCTTTAACGGAGCGGATATCTATTTTCCAGCCTGTCAGTTTGGCGGCAAGTCTCACGTTTTGTCCGCCTTTGCCGATAGCGAGGGACTGCTGATCCTCCAAAACTTCCACTTGCGCTTTCTTTTCTTTTTCGTCAATTTTTACGCTTACCACTTTGGCGGGAGAGAGGGAGTCGCCGACGAATTTGGCCTGATCGGCTGACCATTCAATGATGTCAATTTTTTCTCCGCCAAGCTCGCTCATGACGGTGCCGACGCGAACGCCTCTTTGTCCGACCATGGATCCCACAGGATCAATATGGGGGTCGTTTGAAGAGACAGCCACTTTTGACCGGGACCCCGGCTCTCTGGCGATCGCTTTGATCTCCACCACTCCAGTGGCTACTTCCGGCGCTTCAATTTTGAAAAGTTCCATCAGGAATTTTGGATGAGATCGGGAAAGGCGGAGAAACACGCCTCTCGGAGTTTCTTCAACGCGATAAAGATAAGCCCGGATTCTCTCGCCTTGCTTGTATCTTTCAGTCGGGATTTGCTCTTCGTAGGGAAGAAGGCCGGTTGCCCGTCCCATGTCCACGAAAATATTTCCGCGCTCAATTCTTTGAACGGATCCGGTAACGATTTCGCCTTCGCGCTTTCCATATTCGCTCATAACCGAGACTTTTTCAGCTTCCCGGATTTTTTGGATAATGACTTGTTTGGCTGTCTGGGCGGCGATTCTTCCGTAATCTTCTTTGGTTTCAAGAGGAAAAACTATTTCATCGTCCAGCTTGGCGTCTTTTTTGATTTTTTTAGCATCTTCAATCAAGATGTGATGTTCTTGGTTGTAGTAGATGCGATCGTCATTGGGATCCCGCTCTTCTTCCACCCCTTCCTCTCCTTCTTCGCCTTCTTCTTTTCGGAAAATGATCTTAGTGTCGTCAACGACGATTTTCACTTGGTAAAATTCCGTTTTTCCGGAAGACAAGTCAAATTTGGCCCGGACAATCTGGCCTTTTTTTCCGTATTCTTTTTTATAGGCGGTGGCAAGCGCCGCCTCCACAGCTTCCAAAACCTTCTCGCGGGGAATTCCCCGTTCCTCTTCAAGCTGGTCTAAAACCGAATTGATTATTTTTAAGTCAAACATGGCTGATTTTAAAGGAGTGAAACGACTATTAAAATCGCCACCCTGTTAAATATCCTGTGAAATAGATTTTTTTAAGAAAAATCTAAAAATTCAAAAAAATTTTTATTTCACAGGGTGATTAAATTTTTGCTTCAAAAATTTAATCATTTAACAGGGTTTTGAAAATTATATTCTCTCGCTTCGCTCGCTCGTTAATTTTCTAAAAAAACAAGTCCGCCGGCAGGCGAACTTCAGTTATTTATAGTATATACGAATGCAAGAAAATGTCAAACACTCGGTGATTTTTTGTTTAGAGCTTCAAAAGCCGGAATTTGCCAAAGGCAAATTCCGGCCTCTTTATTTGTAGATTAGTGTTATTTGTGGCATTCGAATATCATTCGTGGATTCGTATTATATTTAGGTTATCAACACTCCCCATTTGCTTTCATTCTTTAATGCAATATAATTATATCCAGGTTGATTAGCTAATTTAAATAAATAATTTTTAATTATGGAAAATTCTACTTCAAGCAAGGGCAACATTCTTTACATAGTTTTGGCAGTCATTATCGTGGCGGCTATCGGCTATGTTGTTTATTCAAATCCGACTATAACCACTCCGGGAGGAGGTTCGGGAACGACAGTTACTCCGGGAACTGGCGGAACGACGGGGGGCGCGGCTGCCCCTTCCGCTTCCGATCTTTCCAAGGCGCAAATTCTTTCCATGACTTCTTCAGGAAAAACTCTGACCGCCGACGAGAAAAGGTCAATCTTCCAATCTCTTGTCGGGGATAAGATCAAGGCCTACAACTTCACCGAAAAAGAAAGACAGCAGGTCATTTCTGCATTAAACAAGTAACGTTTAATGCCGCAGACTAACGCAGACTTCACGCAGAATAACGCAGAAAAAAATCGCTCGCCTTTGGCGAGCGATTTTGCGTAATTTGCGTTTTCACGCAAACAATTTTAAGCGTATTCGTTTTGCTGTTCGCGATATGCTTTGGCGTATTTTCCATCAAGAGAAAGAAGCTCTTCGTGCGTTCCTCGTTCCGCGATTTCCCCGTTTTCAAGCACGAAAATTTTCGTAGCTCGTTTGATAGTGGCGAAATTGTGGGAAATAAGGATAGCTGATCGGTCTTCCGGCATATTTTCAATTTCCTTGAAGATGAGCGAGGCCGAACTTGAATCTATAGAAGCTGTCGGCTCGTCAAGAACAAGAACGTACGGTTTTCGGTAAAGAGCTTTGGCTATAGCCAGTTTTTGTCTCTGGCCTTTTGAGGGCTCAATGGCGCCTTCGCCAAACTCTACGCCGATCTGGTGGCTATATCCTTTTTCCAAACTCTTTATGAAAGATTCGGAAGCGCTCTGTTTGGCTGAAGTTTCCACGTTGGACATTTCAACCGGCTTTTCAATTCTTCCTACTGCGATAGCTTCCGCCACCGTGAAGTTGTAAGTGACGTAATCCTGAGGAAGAACTCCGAGATACAGGAGCCATTCGTCAGGATCAATTTCCCGCAAATCAATCCCATTTACGGTAATTTTCCCTTCATTCGGGTCGTGAATCCTCAAAAGAAGCCGGATAGCTAATGTTGATTTTCCGGAGCCGTTATCTCCGACAAGCCCCAATTTTTCTCCCGGCTTAAGCTCAAATGAAATGTTCCTAAGCGCCCATTTTTCCTGTCCGGGATATTTGAAAGAAACATTTTCAAACTTAATAAGAGGCGCTCTGTCCAAATTTAGTTTTTTAGGATTTTTCTCTCGTGGAAGAGCCGGCAGGGTATTAAGCACGGCGAATATGTCCGTGGCGTAAAGATTTCTTTCAAGAAGCCTGGCCGTAAAAGCCAAAAGGCTGGATGTCCATCCGGAAACCATGCTTAATGTCTGAAAGGCAAAAACGACAGTTCCAACGGCGATGTTTCCGGCCACGGCGTCTCTTATGATAAGAGCTGTCCCCAAAAACAAGCCGAAAGCTGATAAAAGACTTGCTCCGATTTCCATGACTGTCTTCCAGTGTTCATTTTTAATCTGCTCGTTGGTGAAGTCAGTAAGAATTTTCCTGATATCTTCAAGGAATTTTCTGCCGACTTGGAAAAGTTTTCCGTCAATTATATCTAAACGGTCTGTAAAAAATCTCTGCAAGTCGTTGACTCGCCTTTTTCTCCTGCTGTTTTCGGCCCAAATTCCCCACAATCTTCCCCCATATTTTATCTCAATGATAAATTGGGGAATAGATGCTGCGACAACCAAAAGAAAAATTCTCCAGTCAATTGTTACGGCCGCTATGGAGCCTACGATAATTCCCATTCCCACTTCCAGATTTTGGAGTGAACCATCCATTAGGTGCACTAGGGGATAAGCGCCGTTGTTAAAAGCTCTTTGAAGGAAGTCTTGGAATTTCGGATCTTCGTGCTGGGAGATGTCAAAAGATTGGCGTTTCTTTAAAGCCATCAATTCAACATGATCTTGAAGGCGGAGAAACCATATTCTGTCAATGTAGCTTCGGATTACTCTAAGGACGCTTGGAACTGCCGTGAGAACAGCGAATAAAATAAGAGCTTTCCAGACTAAATCTATTCCTCCTTTTTGAACGGATGAAATAATGGCGTCAATGAGAGAACCCAGAGCTTTGTTGGCAAAAACGGGGGTCGCTCCCATTATGAGGGTGAGGACAATTATGCCAATGGTAAATCCCGGCATAATTTCCATCATTATTTTGGTTGTCCTAAAAATATTAGAGAATAAATCCCCAAAATTTTTGAGCGTTTTCGGTTTTATTTTATCTTTGTCCATTTTGAATCTTTTTTAAATTGTTATTGTCAAAATTCTAAAATTTTCCTTGTTTATCCTACCATATTATGGATTTTTTGTAAATTATTCCATTTTTTCAAAAATCTGGTATTATCTTTAAATGCTTTCCGTGCCGGCAATTAACACAATGTCTTTTTCTGCTAGAGAAAAGATCCTAAACGAAATTTCCACGTCTATCAAAAAGATTTTGGGCAAAAAAATACTAAGCGCCACTGTCTACGGGAGCACTTTATGCGAAGATTTTTGTTGTCAGAGTGATTTTGATATCCTGCTCATATTTGAATCTTTGTCTTTTAGAGACATTGAAGAGCTTAAAAAGATTCGCCAGTTTTTTCTTGATCGGAGTATAAGAGTGGATTTTAACATTCATCTTTCAGGCGAACTTCCCAAGATAAGAAAAGGGGCATATTGGCATAATAATCGTTCCCTTTTTATTCAAAAAGAGCTTGAAATGTATGGCAGGCAGATAATCGGACAAAATTTATTTGTTGAAACAAAAATTTATGAAAAGGAAATGTGTTTAGAAACAGTTCGAATGGTAAATTCTCTTCTATATCAAACAAGAAAAATATTTATTAATGGAGAAATAAATTGTGAAAATAAACTCAAGGTGATGAAGTTTTGCATTTACGCAGTCCTTTACTCTCTTGCTTTTGTCGGTTTATATCCAGAGTCTAGAAAAGAAGCTTTCCAGTTATTTAAAAAATACTATAAAACCAAAATAGATCCTATATGTTTTTTTGACGCAAAAGTTGAAAGAACTAATGAAATTACAAATATTGATTTAAAAAATGCCCTTGAGTTTTTGGGAGAATTAGATTCTAAAATTTATAAACTATATAAAAAGAAATGGAGCTCCGAATAAAACACAAAAAAATTTTGATCAGCGTTTGGTTAAACGGGGGGGATAAAAATATCCTACTGGCAGGAGGGCTTCCACAATATGTTACTAAATATCATCCGTTGGTAAAAATGGCGGAAGAAGCCAGTATCAATTTGTTTGTTCCTAGATATATGGGATCGTGGGAAAGCGGGGGAACATTTTCTGTAAAAAATTGTGTTAAGACGGTTGAGGAAACTATAAGATTGATAAGGAATGGGAAAGGGGAAGAGTTGTACGGCAATTCTTCTGTTTCCTGGAATTCGGAAAAAATTTACTTGGTTGGATTTAGTTTTGGAGGGTTTCCCGCTCTTTTGAATGAGGAAAGCGTTACAAAAACGATTCTCGTAAATCCCTTTGTAAATTTGATCTTGCAGAAAAAATTCAAGGGCGAGGATATAGAAGAAACTTTGAGGTTTTTAAAAAGAGCTTACGCAAATATGTACAGATTCGATTTTGCAGAGGTGATAAAAGATTTGATTTCTCTAAAGTATCCTGAGAAAAAAGACAAATTAGTTCTGGTAAGGGGGGTGAATGATAAAACTATTCCCAAGGAGCAGATTGACTGGATAAGCGCTAAATACAATCCTATTTATATAGAAATTCCCGGCGGACATTCTTTAAATTTTACAAAGGAACTGTTTGAAAAAGTTTCCGGATAAAATTTGCAATTTTTCTTTATTTGTGTTTATATACACAGAAAGAACATTGAAAAATTTAAAGAAAGGTTTGATATGGATGCTATTGTTACTTTACCTTTGACAGCCGGGGATAGAAGGTCTTTTTTGACACTTTTTACTCCCTTAGTTTCTCAAATTACAGCCAGGGCTTCAGGGTCTTCGCTTAAGATAATGCTTAACAATGTCGGATTCAAGTCAGATAGTTTGAATATTGATGTCTTTACTCAATTTCAAAACTACAAAAAAAGATGTGAAGATTTTGGAATATTCGGAGATAATGTTTCTTTTTGGCATGACGCTGGCGAGGATTATCAGGAATATTTCCAAAATCTTATTTTGAAAGTGGAAAAAGAAGGAGGGATTGAGCTTTGCAAGGAAGAAATGTCGTGGTGTCCTTGCGGCCGAGTGGAAACTTTAAGGAGTGTTGTGGAATCTTTGATTTCCGAAGAACGAAGAAAAAGCTTGGTTATGGGAGGAAGGGAAGAAAAATGCAAGTTTTGCGGGCAAAATCTCAATACAAATGTTGAGGATGTGATTATCCTTAGGCTTGAAAATATCTTGCCAAAAAATATCTGGCCTTCCATATACCGAGATGAAATTGCCGGAACGTGTCGGCGAGTAGCCAGTCATCCCATAGTGATTTCAAGAAATCACAGACATGGGTTTAAGGCAAGGATGTTTGATCGGGAGTTTGTGATTGATACTGACTTCAGATGGCTTGGTTATTTGGGATATTTGTTTAAAGGAAGAAGGGATATCTGTATTGTTTCAAGTGTTACAACCTTGAATCAGCTCGCTAGGGTCGTTTCATTCAGTGAAAAATTTCTTCCTTGCATGAATATCTCTATTCTTGTTCATCCTATAATAAGAGTTAGAGATGGCAATTTGAAGTTAGCAAGTATAGATATTGATAGATATCTAAATCTTTGCGGAGACAGTAAAATTGCCAGATTTTTTCTGGCCTCTTGTGTGCAGTGGAACCGAGCAGAAAGCGTCTTGGTTTCGGACGAATTGGATTTGATTAAAAAAAGTTTTATTCAGACCATTGAGGTAAATCAATGCGGGGGGAACAATAGAGTTCCTGTTTCAGATCTTTCCCAGTTAATAAATCGAAAAAAACTTTTCGATTTATTAAAGAGTCTTAGAAGCAAAAAACAGTTAACGAAGGAAGAGATAATATTGAAAAGCATTGTTTCTCCTTAAAATGTTGCAAGGCCACTTAGAAGAGTGGCCTTTTTCTTTTTATTATTTCTTGATGAGGATTTTCTTCCTCTATGGGCGGAGTATCAAAAATCGCTTGCGGGCAATGTTGCAGAAAATCAAGCTAAGTAACACACAACACCGGCATTTTTGCCGGTGTTTTTATAGGATTCGTTAATCCGGAAGACCCGGAAAAAGTACGTTTTGAATAGCTCATTGTTCTTTAGCAAAAAACTCTCGCTAGCGAGAGTTTTTATTTTTTTATATTACCTAGGTAATCAGTGTAATATCCCCACTCATCCATGGGGTTTCCCATCAAATACATATCACCTGTTATTTGATCAAGCCCGAAAACTGCGCCTCCAAATTCTAAATAATATATAGGGTTCTCAGATATTTCAGAATTTAAAAAGAGCGGGTAGTATCCTCCTCCGTCATAAAATTTGATTGTGGGAATTACTCCCTCTTTTTCAAACTTCTCGGTGGCTTGATATGTATACGTGCTTGAATACAGATTCACGCAGATGTGATAACTTAAATACGGAAGTCCCCGAAA
>CAYGHQ010000021.1:0-16216 GCA_964349845.1 uncultured Candidatus Saccharibacteria bacterium | reverse complement strand
TAAATTCTCCCTTTATTAAAGGGAGTCCCGAGTCTTCGAGGGGAGGGATTTATTTGTAGCTATTAGCATCATTCGCATAATTCGTAGATTAGTATGTTTATCTATGTCTAAAGACTACTACGAAATTCTTGGCGTCAAAAAAGGCGCCGATAAGGAAGAAATAAAAAAGGCGTTCCGGAATCTTGCCCATAAATACCACCCCGATAAAAAAGGCGGAGATGAGCAGAAGTTTAAGGAAGTGAACGAGGCTTACAGCGTTCTTTCGGATGACAAAAGGCGCGCCGATTACGATTCATACGGGAAAACTTGGAATGGGGACGGCGGTTTTCAAGGCGCCGGTGGTTTCAATCCAAGCGATTTTGGATTTGATTTTTCCGGTTTCCAAAATATGGGAGGGAATGCCGGAGGGGGGGAAGGTTTCAATTTTGACCTTGGAGATATTTTTGGCGATTTCTTCGGCGGAGGACGAGAGAGAGTCAAAAGAGGTCGGGACATTTCCATTGACATTGAACTTTCTTTTTCCGAATCAATTTTTGGAACAGAACGAAAAATTCTTTTGAATAAAACATCCGTCTGCGAAGTTTGCGGAGGGAGCGGAGCATCCAAAGGGAGCGAAGAAATTACCTGCAAAACTTGCAATGGCAAGGGAAAAATCAGAGAAACAAAAAGATCTTTTCTCGGTTCTTTTTCGTCCGTCCGGACTTGCGAAACATGCGGGGGAAAGGGCAAAGTTCCGAAAGAAAAATGTTCTTTCTGCCACGGGTTGGGGGTAAAAAGAAAAGAATCGGAAATTACCGTCAAAATTCCCTATGGTATTGACGATGGAGAGATGATTCGCCTAGGAGGAGCGGGTGAGGCGGTTGCTAATGGCACACCGGGGGATCTTTACGTAAAAGTCCATGTCAAACGGCATCAGATTTGGCGCAAAGAAGGAAGCGATCTTGTTACGGATCTTAAAATAAAGCTTTCCACGGCTCTTCTCGGGGGAGAATATCCCCTCCAAACTCTTGATGGGGAGATTAAGGTCAAAATACCGGAAGGAGCTTCTTGGGGTGAAATTTTGCGGATTAGAGGCAAGGGAGTGCCGATAGACAAAAATCATCGCGGGGATTTGCTCATAAAACTAAATATAGAACTTCCTAACAGACTTTCCAGAGAAGCGAAAAGATTGATAGAGGAACTTAAAAAAGAAGGAATCTAGTTTTCTTTTATCTGTCATTCCCGCGAAGGCGGGAATCCAGTAATTATCTCTGGATTCCCGTATTCACGGGAATGACATCCGCAAATGTCTAAATTCTACTTACTTTCTCCTCTCGTTCTCCAGACCCTCCTCTGGCCTTTCACCAAAATATTTTTTGGGTTTTTCGGACATTTTAAAATAAAAGGGCTGGAGAATTTAAAAAATCTCCGCAAGGATAGGGGAGTGGTTTTCGCCGTAAATCACACAAGCGAGCTTGACCCCATCATTGTTCCCGCGTCTTTGCCTTTTCTCTCTCCATTGATGCCTATGTTTTACACTTCCCGCGAAAAAAGCTTTTATAATAACAGCGGGTGGAGGCAGATTTTTTACGGAGGTTTTTTCTTCAAAATCTGGGGCGCTCATCCTCTCAATTCCGGAAAGAAAAATTACGGCATCTCTTTAAAAAATCACATCAAAATTTTAAAAGCCGGACAAAGCCTGTGCATCTTTCCTGAAGGCCGGACTACCCGCGATGGAGAACTTCAGGAAGGAAGGGGAGGGGTAGCCTATCTCTCGGATATGCTCCATTGCCCGATTGTTCCGGTTTATATAGGCGGAGTCTACCGGCTTTCCTTGAAAGAAATTTTATTCCGAAAAAGAACTTTCACAGTCTCTTTCGGAAAGCCCGTTTATCGGGAAGAGATTCTCCAAGATAAACAATTCCGATCCGTTGCCGACTATAAAGCGGGCGCTCAAATAATAATGCGCAAAATCGCCGAGCTTAAAAACGAAAAGAATATTTCTTTATGGCCAGGGCCTAGGACCTCCGTTCCAGGGAGTGCTTCCCCAGTAGGTAACGTTGTCAGGAAGAGTTAATTTGGTTGGATAAGAACCGCCCGCTTCCGTTCCTTTTCTTATGATTATGTATTTCTGAAAAGGTGCTAGGCCGAATTCTGCCCAGCCAAATCCGCTTTTTAGCCACTTATTTTGATAAAGGAAGAAAATTTGTTCAGCGGAACATGTAGAGCATCCGCTACTCATGGTGAAAATTATGTCCGGATGTAATACTAAACCTGGAGAGGGGACAATTCCTCCTCCGAAGCTCAAAACATCCGGGAGCGTATGTTCCCTTATCAACAGTAAGATAGTGGTCAAGATTTGTTCCAAGTTCGTAGGTTCTGTCTTCATAATTCTTTCCCACTGAATTCTTGGCTTCATGTATCTCCGCCAGGATTTTTGCCTGTTGAGCTTTCTCTCTTGCCGTATTTATTGATGCCCACGTGATAGAGGAGAGAAGACTTATGATGGAGATAACCACCAAAAGTTCAATCAAAGTGAAGCCGTAATGGTTTTTTATTTTAAATGCCATTCCTGAATTCTACCATTAAAATTAGTCCGACAAAAAGTGGATAGAAATTTCATTTTTATCGTTTTTTGTGTTTTAATGAAACCATTCATTTAAAATGTCCTCGTAGCTCAACGGATAGAGTACAGGCCTCCGAAGCTTGTGATGCGAGTTCGATTCTCGCCGAGGACACAAATAAAAAAAGTTGAAATTTGTGTCCGAGAGCAGACCAACTGCTTTAAAAAATGGGCACCTTCTGCTCCGAGGACTTCGCAGAAGGTGCCCATTTGGTTTCCTCATTCTTTAAACTTTTTAACCTGATTAACTTTATAACTATTTTGTCGGCCACTCTGCCACCATTAGCAAATCTTCTTGTCCCAAATAGCTCCAAATTTCCTCCGTAATAAACGGCATAAAAGGATGAAGAATTTTTAAGCTGTCCGCTAATATTTTAAACAGTATCCACTGTGAAGATTTTATTGTATTTTCATCGGTACTTTGCAAATCTTTCTTCTTTTCTTCAATTATTATATCGGCAAATGTGTGCCAAAAATAATGGTATATTTTTTCACCGGCCATATAAAAGCGGAAATTTTCAAAGTCCCCGGTAATTTCTTTTACCAAAGAGTTAAATTCATCAAGTCTTTTTTGGTCGGTAGGAATCAGGTCGGGGCGGGACATTAAATTGGCGTTCTTTGAATTCATAAGAACAAACCGCGCCACATTCCATATTTTATTGGCGAAATTTTTGTATCCCTTTATTTTATTTTCCGACAAAGCCAAATCCGTCCCCGGGGTGTTGCCGATAATAAGCGCCATCCGCAAAGCGTCCGTGCCGAATTTATCCGTTAAATCTAGCGGATTGATAACATTACCCTTGCTCTTGCTCATCTTCTGTCCCTTCGCGTCATTTACAAGTCCGTGCAGATAGACAGTGCGGAACGGCACATCTCCGGCAAGATAAAGGCCGAAAATAACCATCCGCGGAACCCATTTGAAAATCAAATCGGATCCGGTTTCCATCACGTCGGTCGGATAAAATGTTTTAAAATCTTCGCCGTCCGGATAATTGAGAGTAAGGAGGGGCCACTGGCCGGATGAAAACCACGTGTCAAAAGTATCCGTATCTTGCCTGACATTTCCTTCGCACGATGGGCATTTGTTTATTGAATTATCCAAGTCGGGAACTCCCGCCCCGCACTTTTCGCAGATTTTAGCCGGAATAGGAATGCCCCAGACAATCTGGCGGGAAATGTTCCAGTCAATCGTGTTATTCATCCAATAGAGAAAAATTTTCCGATAATTCTCCGGATAAAAAATAATTTTGTTTTCTTCCACTGCTTTTACGGCCATTTTCGCAAGCGGTTCCATTTTGACAAACCATTGGTCTTTAAGTTGCGGTTCAATGGCAGTTTCGCATTTGTAGCAAACTTTAACGCTGTGCGAATATTTTTCGTCAATTTTTTCTAGCAACCCTTTAGCTTTCAATTTCTCCACGATTTTGCCCCGCGCTTCGCCGATTTTCATTCCGGCAAATTCTCCGGCAATAGGAAGGAGCCGTCCGTGAAAATCAATAATCTGCTCTTTATCCAAATTGTGCCGTTTGGCGATTTCAAAATCCACGGCGTCATGCCACGGAGTTATTGTCATAACGCCCGTGCCAAATTCCATATCAATCGCCTCGTCTTTTATAACAGTCGCCGTAATCGGCCCGTTAATCCATTCAAGGTGAATTTCCTGGCCCTCTTTGTATTCGGCATAGCGTTTGTCTTCGGGATGCATCACGACATATTTATCCCCGAATTTTGTCTCCGGACGGGAAGTGCCGATGACAAAAGGGCCATATTTGAAATAGTAAAAAGGCTCCTGTTTTTCTTTAAATTCCGTTTCAACATCGGATAGGGAAGTCTGGTGTTTTGGACACCAATTGACGAGACGCGAACCGCGATACAGGAGTTTATCGTCATACATTTTTTTAAATGTTTGTTGGACTTGTTTGACGATATCCGGATCAAGAGTGAATTTTTCCCGCGACCAATCGCATGACGCCCCGAGCGTCCGCACCTCTTGTTCCATATTTTTTTTATTCTCCAAAGTGAAGGCCATTATCTCGTCATACAAAGCCTTTGGCTCCATTTTGAAACGGGAACGCCCCTCTTTTTCTAGCTTTTTTTCATACACTATCTGGGTTTCAAAACCGGCATGATCAGCTCCAGGAAACCAGAGAGTCTTAAAACCCCGCATCCTTTTGTAGCGGGTCATAATATCTTCCAGAGTAATGAATAGGGCATGACCGGCGTGGAGATGGCCGTTGGCGTTTGGCGGAGGCATAATTATGCAAAAAGAGTCCGCGCGTTTGCCGGGTTTACCATGAACGTTGTTGAATGGCAATTTGTCCGGATTAAAATATCCGGACTCCTCCCATTTTTTATAAATCCTTTCCTCCGTCTCCTTCGGATTGTATGGCGAATCAAATTTTGAAGTCATTTTGGTATTTTTTAATTTAGTTTTCCGGCACAGGCAGGCCTAATTTTTGTAAAAGTAGATATTCAAAACCCTTGTAAATCAACATTGAATCGGTAGCTTTTAAAATCCAGTCTTTATTTTTGGTCTGTTATTATAACTGTTTCTTTTTTTATAAATTTATTCAAATATACAGGGTCAACAACTTTTATACCATCAGCCATTTTTACTTGAATGTTATTTCCGTGTTTCTTTGCAATCTTTTCCAATTTTTCTATAAATTTTTTTATTGTCATTTTATTTTATAAATTCCCCTATTAATAAATTCTAAATATCCTTTATCTCTCAAAATCTGGAGCTGTTGGCGGATTTTGTCTTTAATATGCTGGTTACCCGGATGTTTTTTGCTTAGTTCGCCCTCAAACGCGTAAACTTCATCCAAAGAAAATTCTCGGCCTAATTTATCAACACAATTCATTATATCCAAAAGCCATCCTTTAGCACTCATCTCTTTTTCTTCCCTCAAAAACAAAGTTCTCTTCCAATTTTTTAAAACATTTTCTTTGTTTTCATAATTTCCATTTTTTATGTAAAATATTTTTCCACCCTGAGGAATCAATGACAAATTTATGCTACACATTATATAATTCGGTCGATTCGGTATTCCTTGATTTCTTTTGATAATAATTTCGGGCGTAAAAAAATGCTTTGGAATAACTATAAAATTTTTAACTGCCAGATTATTTAGATTGTAATTTAAAAAGAAAAAACTTGGATTGTTCTCACTTTTTAGCCTCTCAATCATTGTGCCATATGCGCCATCTAAAATTCTATTTCCCATTTCATTTTTTTTGCTTTTCAATTCATAATCTTCATTACATTTAGAACAAAAAAAATCTGCAACCGGTTTTCCGTTTGGATATTTATCAATACTAGCGTTCCCACAATTAGGACAATATGCGTTTTTATCAACCCAATTTTCAGTCAAAACCCTGATTTTTTGGGACTGGCTTTTGTAATTATCAGCCAATTTTTTATCAAAAGATAAATTCATAAATAAAATACGGCCTATCTTTGACTATTGATAATATCTTTCTCGTCGGCTACCACCATATAAGTATTATAACAACTCTAGGCGCATAATAAAAACATTTTTTAAATTGCAGATAAAGACATTTAGTGTAAAAATATATCACATGAAAGAAATCTGGAAAATGTGGTGTATGATACGTACCGCACGGAAGTACGAAGTAATGCTGACAACTGCAAATATAAGACTGGAAACCACACAAAAATTAAAAGAACAATACGGCAAATCCCCCCATTTTTCTGAAATTATTGAGCAGGATGTTATTTCCGGTATTTATAATTATAATGTCTCACTAATGAGAACCAAGGGTGTTATTAATTTATATGTGAAAGAATGCAAAAAAGAATTTGGGACTATTAATTTTAATTTCTATTCAAAAGAATCGTCTTTATTACTCCAAGAAGCGAGGATAATACTGAACAACTGCATTGAATCTGGTTTTCTAATGACTAAAGATGGTGATAAGGAACAAGTTTATATTACCGTTAAAGGAAAAAAATTCGCTGACCAAACTTGTATTGGTTTATTAAAGGAGTGGGCAAAAGAAATAGGAAAATTGTGGGGCGGTCTAGCTTGGATTATCTCTATTATAACTGCGGCTAACTTTAGAAGTATTTTAAATTTTTTGTTAAGACTATTTTCTGATAGATAATTACAAAAATGCTTTTGCTCATTTATCTAATAAGCTGTATGATTACGGTATGTTTTTCTTCATAATCACAGACGGGAACGAGGAAAAGTTTTTATAGTTTTATTTAAAACGCTCTTTTATACAGAGTGTTTTTTGTTGTTTTTATGTTGGACGCTAATTTTTGGAAAAAATATTTTAGGGAATACGATTTATTGAATAAGCTGGAGCCGTATGATAACCTCCTAAACCAGCTTTGCGAAGCGGGGAAACCAGAAAAAGGAAAAATTATTCTTGACGCGGGCGCCGGTACGGGAAATTTGGCGCGGAAAATATCGGAGAGGGGAGCGGAAGTCATAGGGGTGGATTTTTCCAAAGAAGGATTGGAAATTTACAAAAAGAAAATCCCAAACTCGGAAAACCTCATTTGGGATCTGACCAAAACCCCCCTTCCTTTTCCCGACAGCCGTTTTGACGCGATAGTTTCCAATAATACTATTTATGCTCTAAATACCGAAAGCCGGCCTCCATTGTTTAAAGATTTTTACAGAATTTTAAAACCCGGAGGAAAAATCGCGATTGCTAATGTTCATAAAGGCTTCAAGCCTTTGAAAATATATTTAGAACATTTAAAATGGAGCTTTAAAAACAAAGGCTGGATAAAAACCTTTTTTGAAATTATTCAGTTGGCCATCCCCACTTTAAAAATTTTTTATTACAACTATCTCATAAAGAAAGAAAACAGAAATAGTAAATATTCTTTTGTTGAAAGCGGCGAGCAGAAAAAACTTTTAGAATCCTCTGGTTTTAAAAATATCTCTTCCGACAAATATGTCTACGCCAATCAAGGCATTTTAAATTTCGGGGAGAAAGTTGTTTAGGATATTTTTATACTATCTAGATATTCCGAAAGCGGGGGAAGCCCCGCTTTTTTTCTACGGTCTTCTAATTCTTCATGATTTTCTATGGGAAGCATTTCTATTTTTTTATCTTTGCCGATTTTGTATTGAGTTCCGTACAACTGCGGTTTTCCCGAAACCACCCTCATTTTATCAATGAAAAAAGCCTTATGGATTGGGTCAATTTTTTCTGCTTGAAAATTCTCAATAAACTTATCAAATACATATTGCATGTCCTCCAAATCAAGATGGAGAGATAGCGCAATACCGGCTTTATAAATGTCTTCCGGTACTGCATTTTTATACGGAAAACCATAAACATTCAAAATCTCTAAAAATTTTTTAGAAATTTTTTGCGATTTTCTTGCCATTTCCTCCTGTGAAATTTTACATCCCCTAAAAAGCTTGATATTTTTCTGATCTTCAAAAATCAGCTCCTGAATTTTTTTGATGAGTGTTTCCATATAAAAATCTCGTTTGTTATTATACCGCAAATTTAGTATGATTTAGATATGTTTAACTACGAATCTTATGGGGTTTTGCCCCAATTTTCCAACACTGATGGAATAAAAATTTTTCATTTTTATAAAAAAGAGGCTCCTTTGTTTTTAAGAGTCCTTATTAAGGCAGGCTCCAGATACGATACAAAATCCGGGACTGCTCATTTTTTGGAGCATATGTTGTGCGCCGGTTCAAAAAATTTTCTCTCCAAAGACTTGCTTGCGGAATATATTGAAAACGTGGGAGGAAAATTTGCTCTTTCAACTGATGGTGAATTTATCCGCATTGACCTTGAAGCGCCGGAAGCGGGAGACTTGCCGACAATTTTAACCGTCCTTGATGAAATGCTTAACAATTCATTATTTAACCCCGATTCTTTTGAAACGGAACGCGGCTCAATTTTTACCGAATTTTTAAACAGAAAATCAAACCAGAAAGAATTTGTTTGGGAAGTATATCGCCGGCTTTTTTTCCAACAAACCGAGTTGAGCAAATCAAATTTAGGTGACGAGGACTCTATAAAATCCATCACTAATTCTGATATTTTAGAATTTAAAAATAGGCGTTTTGCCCGAGACAATTTTACCGTAATATCATCGGGAGATATTGATGTTCAAATTTTGGCTGATGGACTTAAAAAAATATTTCCAAGCCGGATAAATGAGTTTGTTGTTTCAGAAACTCTGCCGATAATTAGAGAAAAATGGAGCGATATTGAGCCGTACAATTCAAAACAAGTGAATATTATTATTGGGTACAGAATTCCTGCTCTCAATATTTTAAGCAAAGTCTGCGGGGACATCTGCGGAGAATTTCTTGCCGGAAGCCGTTCCTCTTTTTTTAACAAAGAGCTTCGTTATAAGAGGGGATTGGTTTATTCAGTATCTTACATTCACAAGTTTTATGAAGACGCGGGAGTTTTAGCAATCAGGACAGACTGTGAAAAAAGCAGATTTGAGGAAGTTTTAAAAATAATCACAGAGGAATTTAAGAATCTTTCGGAAAATTCCATATCCAGCGAAAAACTTGAATTGGTGAAAAATAAAATAATTAAATCGTTCAAAATAAAACTCCAAACATCCGAATCTTGGGTAACACAAAATGAAATCTTGACCACAGTATCCGATAATAAATCAATTTTAGATTATATAAATATACTGGAAAAAATATCCGAAAAAGATATGGGGGACTATCTAAAAAATACTTTCAAAGAAGAACATTTGTTTTTAGCATTATGCGGAGATAAAACGATTTCTGATGACCTAAACAAGTAAAGGGGAATATGCAGATTTGTATGCATATCCCTCCATTCCAAAGCCGGTGGTTTTTGGATTTAATAAAAAAGCAGTCTTGGCTAGCCAAGACTGCTTGTGTGATTCTCTGTAAAACAGCAAAACGCTAAATGAAGTTGGTGGGCGCGACGGGACTCGAACCCGCGACAAATAGATCCACAATCTACTGCTCTAGACCAACTGAGCTACGCACCCACCCTAAAGAAAGAGCTAGCGTTTACCGGATAATAGTATAGCCAAGCACTCTTCTATTGTCAAGGTTTGCTGTGTTCTTGACCCCAGGTCTTTAAGAACCAATTTTTCTGAAGAAATTTCCTCCGGACCAATGATAATCGCATGAGTGAATTCCCTCCGGACGGCGTAGGCTATTTGCGCTTTAAGCGGTTTGTCATCAATATAACACTCAACGACCAGACCCTTGCTTCTAAATGCTTGGGAGATGGCAAACGATTTGGATAAGAGTGCGTGGTCAAAAACTGTCACAAGCACTCGGTTTTCGCAGTTTATCGATTCGCTTCGTTTTTTTATGGCGATAATAATACGATCAAGTCCGACTGATGCCCCGACTCCGGAAATATTGGAATCAGGCAAAAATCTATTGGAAAGACCGTCAAATCGTCCCCCGGAGAAAACGCTCCCCAAATCCGGATTATTAGGAAGAAAAGTTTCAAAAACAGGACCGTTGTAATAATCTAATCCTCTAGCAACTGATAGATCTACAACCATATTTTCCTCTTTGATATCGGCTCCTCGCAAAAGAGAAACCATCTCTGTAAGTTCTTTGACACCTTCAAATCCAATCGGGCTATCCTTTAAGAAAATTGACAGCCAGTTTAGAACTTCTGAAGAACTTTTATCGCTTCTCATCTCAAGAAAAGAACGGATGATCTTTGTCTGTTCATTGCTTAATCCAAGAAACGATTCATATCCCCGTTCGGGCTTCTGTTCCAGTTCCCTTATTACTTCGTCAATGCCGATTCTATCCACTTTATCAATAACTCGAAAAAGCTCTTTGGGATCTTTGCATTTTATGAGTTCAGACAGCCCGTTTAAGACCTTTCTATTATTTATTTTGATGATGAAATTTTTAAATTCAAGCGATTTCATCACCTCATGCATCACAATCACTATTTCTGTGTCGGAAGCGATTGATCGAGCGCCGATTGTATCAATGTCAAACTGGTAAAACTCCCGAAATCTTCCTTGTTGAGGTTTTTCACCCCGCCAAACTTTGCCAATTTGATATCTTTTGAAGGGTTTTGGGAGGTCGGGGTAAGCGGCAACGACTCTAGCCAAAGGGACAGTCAAATCAAAACGAAGAGCAAAAAAATCTTCGCCAAGATCCGTGTCACGATCCTCTTTTCCTCTCGCGATTCGAGCCGTGAATATGCTTTTATTGAATTCGGTTTCTTCGCCGACCAGAACATTCAATCTTTCCATACATGGCGTATCAAGCGGCAAAAAGCCGAATTTTTGATATACTTTTTCAATAGTTGAGATGATTTTCTGCCTTAAAATCATCTCGTTGGGCAGAAAATCTTGAAAACCGCCAAGTAACTCTGGTTTTATCGATTTCATTTAGTCACCTTTCATTTTTTGTTGTTTCTGTCAATGTACTGTTTATTACACCCTATCATAAAATTTAAACTTGTCAAAGAATTAAAAATTCAGTAATATAAGCAATGCAGTGATTGAAAATACAGATTTTAAAAACAAAAAAATCATTTTGGATGTTGATACCGGTATTGATGATGCGTTGGCGATAATTCTTCTCTGTAAACATTTAAAAGATAATGTAATCGGCATCACAACTTGCGGTGGCAATGTTGGAATTCAACAAACTACAAAAAATACATTGGCAGTTTTGTCATTGCTTAAACTTGATATACTAGTTTTTAAAGGAAGCGATAAACCTATAAAAAAAGAATCCTATGTCTGGGCAACCGATTATCATGGTGATGATGGTTTGTGCAATACAAACATGGAGACGCTTAAAATAGTCCAAAAAGAAAATGCCCAAGATTTTATAATTGAATCCGCAAAGAAATATAAAGATAACCTTGTTTTGATTTCTACCGCTCCTCCGACAAATATCGCAAGCGCAATTCTAAAAGATAATTCATTAAAAAATTATCTAAAATGCGTTTTCTTGATGGGCGGAGCGGTAAATGTTCCCGGCAATCAAACTGAATACGCCGAGTTTAATTTTTTTCAAGATCCGGAAGCTGTTCGGATTATTTTTGAAAATATTAAAAATGTTTCAATTATTCCTCTTGATGTCACGAATAAATGTTTGATTGAAGAAAAAGAAATTGAAAATTTTAATAAAAGAGATGCTATCGGAAATTTTGTGGTAATGGCAATAAAAAATTGGTATGGTTTTTTTGGAAAACCCAAAGGAAGAAAGTTTGAGCTATATGACCCTCTGGCTGTTTCTGCGGCGCTTGGCGATTTTCTTTCATTTAAGATTGTAAAAATGGATATTGACACTAAAAATGACATAGGAGCTTTAATAGAAGGCGATTTTAGCATAAGCTATGCTTATAAAGTAAATAGGAAGAAGTTTGTCGGGTTCTTTTTTAATTCATTAAAAATATAAAAATATGAAAGAAAAAATAATAAAACAAAGTAACGTAAAAGCGGTTAGTAACCGACGATTTCAGGTGGGAGTTATGGGCTCGGCGGCAGATTTGAATTACAGCGAAGATATGGAAAAAATCGCGGAAAAAATCGGAGAGTTGCTTGCAAAAAATAATTGCACCGTAATTTATGGCGCCGAAAAAGATTACGACTCGCTTTCCACTGCCGCTGCTAGAGGAGCAAAAATGGCCGGTGGCATTACTGTAGGCGTAACTTATGGAAAAGGAAAAGATATTTGGGATAAAGAAAATAATACTGATGTGCTGATCTGTAGCGGACTTGAACGCGGAGGGGGAAGAGAAACCACTCTTGTTTTAAGTTGTGATGCAATTATTACAATAAGCGGGGGATCAGGAACATTGACCGAAATGGCAATCGCTTATCAAGCTAACATACCCATTGTGGCAATGGCAAAAACCGGAGGGTGGAGTGAAAAAATGGCCGGACAGTATTTTGATAACAGGAAACGATTGACGGTTTGCCCCGCAAACAGTCCGGAGGAAGCCGTTCAATTAGTTATTGATAAACTATTAAATAATTAAAAAAACGGCAGATTTTGGTCTGCCGTTGCGTTGTAATTCCAAAAAAAGAACATCAGTTCAAGAGTTCTCTGTCTTGATGAATAATATCAAGGACTCTTTCAGATGGTTCGGTGTAATCCGTTTGCATATCCCCGCAAGATATCGGTATGCCGGTCATCGGATAAGAATGAATAATATCGCCAAGCAATATCTCTTTTCCATTAAGAGCCTCCATTTTTTTATAGATGCTCTCAATCATCATGAGGCATAACGCGCTAAAAGCGTTAATCTTGTGCATATCGCAGGGAATACTTGCCCATTCATTCGGTTTCCCATATGGCCTAATATAAGGGATGCAAAGACTAGCGTGGTTTGGCAGATAAAGGGGGTAGGGATAGCCGATAGAATTTCCGTTACTGCCGTTAATTCTTATGCCCACAACTCTGCCGGAGTTTGGTATAAAAGGAAAAAAGTCATGCGAAGGCATCCAATCTAAAGGATTGGAAAGTTTCTTACAGCAACTAATTTCTCCATCAAAAACTTCCCTGATGGCCTTTTCTGCTTCTGGGAATATCACACCAAGCAAAATTGCTTTAACATACGCTCGGTGCTCTCTAAGTATTTTGATAATTGATAAGAGTGTTTTTCCGGTAAAAGACCCGTCCTCAACAATAACGACAGACTGATCATGAATTTTGTGATGGAGTTCAGCCAGTTGCCTTGCAACAGAGGCATGTCCCGGCCTCGCTCCCACTGAAATGATTTCTCCAAAGAAATCAACAAGGCGGTTCACTTCAATGCAATTCCCGCCAGTTTCAAGCCCAAGTAACGGCGCTGTAGTCAAAACAACAACATTTGGGTCGGCAACTTTCTGCTTGTTTACATTGCAAGCGATTTCATCGCACAAATCGTCAAATGAAATAGTTTCAACTTTTACGTTACTGCCGTCGAATGCCGACTTTATAGACAAAAATAATTCTTGTTCAATTTCCCCAATTTCTTGGCGAGAAGGCACCTTAAGCCCGATTCGTTTGAACATTGAGATGTTGTCAATCAATGTTTGCATCAATATGTATTCTTGCGGTTTATTGTTTGTTATGTTTGTGTGGCCGGCGCCACTATGTTTTACCTGTTTTATCATAAACTACCACCTTTCTATCTTTACAGAGTTCCTGCATAGATTTACGGTTATTTTGTTGTCAATGACCTATTTGGTCGCTATCTATGTTACAGAGTAATATTTATACGTCAACTTGACTTAAACTAATATTCAACATGTATTTTATTGACAAAAATAATTTGTAGATTATACTTTCAGTAAACCCTTCAGAAATAAATATGGAATATAAAAACAAAAAAGGCGTTTTCGCTATCGGACATCATTGCTTCAACCTCTTATGAGAAGAGATTGGCTTTGGTGTTAATTTTTTATACCATATTCAACCCCTTCTCAGAAGGGGATTTTTTCTGAGAATTTTTAGTTCATTGACAATTAAATACACTGAAAGGACCGAATTTATATGGATAAAAAACCTTATGTTGTTTCGGGCGACATAGATATTCTTCTCAAGAGATGGTCGTTAAGAAAAGGTTTTCTTGCGCCTCAAGACAGATTTTTCTCTATGTTGCAAAGCGAGTTATCAAACGAACTCGGCTCAATTTTTGATTGCGCCGAAGTTATTCCTTCATCCGACCTTCTTGGTTCGGAGCAAATTTTGTCGGCGGGAAACGACGTCAAAACAATTACTTTAGACCGAGTTTATTCCAACGCTCCTCACAGAATAGAACTTACAAGAACGGTATCGGCTGATATGAGCGACAGACCGATTACCGCGAGACAAGACAGTCCCGATATTAACAAACAAATCGCGGCTTTAAAAAACTTTTTTCCGGAAGGAACACATATCATATTATATGATGATGTGATTTTTACCGGAGAGCTTTTAGAGAAAGTGTGCGGTCAATTGAAAGATGCGGGCTTGATTGTTGATAAAATTGTTTGTGGAGTCGGTATTGAAGCGGGTCTAAATAATCTAGCTAAACTTGGCATCAATATCGTCTATGTCAAAAAATACAAGGATGTTGTTGACCAAGTCTGCGAGCGCGATTTCTATCCCGGAGTGGATTATTCCGGAAGAACGCTTGATACCGACCGTCGCGTCGGGTTGCCATATCTTCTACCTTTCGGGAAACCGACTAAATGGGCGTCAATTCCTCCGAATTGCGCGATTGATTTTTCAAAATTTTGCATTGAACAATCAATCAAACTTTTTCAGGAAATTGAAAGATACTCAAACAAACCAGTTCTTTGTTCGGATATAGACAGAAAGCTCGTTTGTCTCCCGACAAACGGCGCAAGTTTTGTCGATTATCTAAAGAGCAGTCTGTCAAGGATTGCGTGACGGTAGTTTTAAATGCCAACTTTCCACAAAGTTGGCATTTTTGTTTTTGCTTGTTTCCGCATTGTTTTAACGATTTGCTGTGGTAAAATTATTTGATATTTAGTAAGGTTTTGGTGAATTTAATTTACTCCGTAAAGTTGGATGTAATCATCAAATGAAGAAAATTATTTTAAAAAACGACAAGGAAGCAGAGGTCAAAATTTTTTCAAGTTTTTTAAATAGTAAATTATACCCTCAACACAAAAATATTATCTTTTCTAGTTTCCCGGAATTAAAAGAGGGGATTGATTTGAAAAAAGAAAATGAGGAAACCACTATTAGAGATTTTTTAAAAATAGTCAGAGAAAATAATAGAGATAATATACAAAAATCAGTTATTTTTATTGAAAATGAAATTAAAAAATATGGAGAAAAAACATTGGAAATATTGGCCAATCTAATGAGTTATGAATGGAAACCCGAAAGTCCCGACTATTTTTTAATACCAACAATCTATCCGATGTGCCCATTTTGGGAAAATACTTTTTTTTATTCAATATATAAATCACTTGGCGGTGTAGTAGAATACCCACAAGTGTTAGCTGTTTCTGCTCATGAAATATCGCATATGGTTCTTTTTGATATACTGAAAGATAAGAATATTGAATTAAATCAAGAGTTACTCTATTTTATAAAAGAATTAATTGCTCCGGTATTGGTTTATCAAGACGATTTTTCCGGTATTTTTAAAAAAGAAATAGTGGGGAATTATAATGTTTTAGAAATTTATTTTGAGCGTGATAATAAAATAATAAAAGCTTTTGATTATTTTTTAGAAACATTTCTAAAAAATAGATCCGAGCAGAAAAATTTTTTTGTTTTTCTTAACGAGACGATCATTCTTTGCAAGAAGATGGAGCTAGAAATAAAAGAAAAAAGAAATTTTGATAATAAATATGGACTACAAATAATGAAAAACCATGCGCTTCTAGCTGAATTTAGAAAACCCATTAAGTTAAAATTATTTTAAATATACATAATGCTATTTTCTGAAAAAGAATAATCTTACCGTGGCTTAATTATCTCAAAAAATCTCAATATGAATAAAACAAAATCTTTAGCATTGATTACTGGGACCATCGCTATCTTTATTATTGCGTATTTAATATACCAATCAAATTGGTTGTATTTTACTATCCCAACTCTCATTACTCAACCGCCTGCACTGGGTTAGTATACACTTGACACTAGATTGAAGCTTGAAAACAATGAATAT